>NZ_JAHHPO010000193.1 GCF_024606365.1 Endozoicomonas sp. ONNA2 | reverse complement strand
TAGCTAAATATCCTATTATCGGGATGATCGTTCGACCGATTCTGTCGCCCTGTGCCCAGAGCTGTTTACCGCCCCGGCGACCAGAGTGGCAATCTTGATGCTTTTTACAGTGCGATTCCCGAGTGGCCCAAATATCAGAAACCTTATAAAGATGAAACCGGGCAGTGGCATGCTGGCTTCTGGCCAATTGACGAAAAGAAAGCACCTGTCTGGGAAGCCCTTTTAGGTGAGCCTCTAAAATTGTATGGCATGGATCGGTCATTTCCTGGCGCTAAAACAGCCAGAACTTTTGGTTATTTCTGTCGCTGGGAAGGGGATGTACTTGAAGCCATTCACTGGCTGGCAGCCAATGAATTGAAACGTAACAGTGAAGCTTTTTCCTCAAAATTCTCTGGCACATTCCTAAAACAAACAGCCCCGGGTAAAAACATTGACTTCCTGCCAAAACCTTTAACCGCCTACCCGAAATATGGTTTGAGGGCAATGTGCCAACCCGCTAACGAACGAACATTAATCGGCTCTTTAACACCAAGAGGTGTAAGCGCAATCAACTCGGTACGGTTTGTCTCGTTTACAGACAAGTCCAGAGTTTTATCATTTACCACTTTTGCAAACTCAATTGTGGCTGACTTCTTCTTTAAGGTGAAAGGTAGAAGCAATATTCATGAGAATGATATCAGTCAGATCCCCATAATAGACGGGGATGCCATCAAATTGGCCAACTACCGGACGCTGAGATTATCCTGTCAAACGAGCAGCTTTGGGGATCTCTGGTCTGACTTTTACACCAGTGAAATGAGGCAAGAGAATTTCACCAGGGATATGCTTGAAGTAGACACTGAGGAAGACTGGTCTTCACTGTCTACAGACTGGAAAATCAGTTGTAGTTTAAAAAACGACCTCACAAGACGACAGGCAAATCTGGAGATTGATGTTCTGGTTGCTATTCAATTAGGGCTTGCTGTAGAGCAATTGATACAAGTCTATTCAGTTCAGTTCCCAGTTATGAAATCCTATGAAACTGTTGATCAGTATGACGCCAGAGGACAACGACTGCCCAATACTGCCCGAAAAGAAGCCGGGGCGAGAGAACTGCGAGAAGCCCTGCAAAACCATGATGGCGAATCACCGGTTACCGCCAGCTGGGATATTGATGGCGGCAATGAAACGGTTACCAAAACCTTCTACCCGCCATTTAGCCATGTAGACCGAATTGAAGATTACCAGACCGCTTATCAGGTGTTCAGTGAGCGACTGGGGCTTGCAGCCAAGGACGATTAAGTATGCTACCCGCAACCCTTGCCCAGGAAGTTCGCAAACAGATACAGCACTATCTGGGCGCCACTTTTCATATGCGCCAGCCTGAGTCTGAACAGGCATTGCAGAAGTTTTTCAACCATCCGGAGGATGGCCTGTTTAAAGGCCCCTGGGTGCAGGTCAAACGCCCCTTCCGGCTGGCCGGCGATTCCGGTAGCCGGTATTTTGACCTGCATATTCCTTTTACCCCTTTTCTGCATCAAAAACAGAGCTGGGCAAGGCTAACCAGTAAAGGTAATAAGCCCAAACACACCATTGTCACCACCGGCACAGGGTCCGGTAAAACCGAGTGTTTTCTTTATCCCTTACTGGATCATTGTTACCGTGCAAGACAAGCCGGTCAGAACGACGGTATTAAAGCCATTATCCTGTACCCTATGAATGCCCTGGCCTCAGATCAGGCCGGGCGTTTTGCCGAGGAGATTCTTACATCCGATCAACTCAGTTATCTGGTTAAAGGGGAACGTAAAGCCAGGATTCGGATCGGCCTGTACACCGGACGCATGACCCAGGCAACGGGAAAAGGTGAAGGGGCAGAACCCGGCACTTATCAGGAAATGACCATTATTCCGCCTGAAAACGGCAGGAAAAAAGAAACGTATGTGGCCATTACCAATCGAGCAAACATGCAGGAGAACCCACCGGATATTCTGCTGACCAACTACAAAATGCTGGATTACCTGCTTCTGCGTCCCAAAGACCAGGATATCTGGCGTCATAATCAGCTGACTCCCGAGCTGCTTCAATACCTGGTGCTGGACGAATTGCATACCTACGATGGCGCCCAGGGAGCCGATGTGGCTTGCCTGCTTCGCCGCCTGAAAGCACGGCTGGATATTCCCGCCAACCATCTTTGCATGGTCGGTACCAGTGCCACCATTGCCGGAGGGGATGAAGAGCAGCAGATGGACTCAATTGAGCGGCTGTGTGAATTCGCCAGCAGTCTGTTTGAAGAAAGCATCACCACCGAGTGCGTGATCAAGGAAGACCGTTATAAGGTCGAAGAAATTGTTCGCATTGCCTTTGCTGTGGATGAATACCCTGACCCGAAAGACTGCGAACCCAGGGAAAAAGAAGACGCCCCTGGCTACGCCTGCCGGATGGCGGAACTGTTTGGCGCACCTGCTAACCCGATGGCCATGGACAACCCCTGGCTATTAAACGTCAGTCAGTTTGAACAATATAAAGACTCCATTGAAACGCTGGATAGTTTCACTCGCCGGGGGCTGGCTATCGGCGAATGGTTGCGCTGCCACCCTCTGTTCCATGGGCTGTTAACCATTACCCAGTATCAGGTAGCTGGCTGGACTCAGTTACTGAAGGATCTCAGCAAGAACGATTTTGTCTTCCGTGGTGCCGGCTCTCTGGTGGAGCGGGGGCAATTACTGATGGCATTTCTGGCACTGGTCGCCCAGGCCAGGGAATTGCGCAGCGGCCGGGCGTTCCCACTGGTGCCTACCCAGGTTCAGTTCTGGCTGCGGGAACTGCGCCGGGTCGGTTCCCTGGTAACACCGGATATTGCTTTCTCCTGGCTGGATGAACCAACCCCGCAACGAAAACAGTTACCGGTTGCCCATTGTACCGAGTGTGGTGAAATTGCATGGGCTGCATTGACCGATCCGGATATGGAATCGGTGATACAGCAGCATTGCCAGGGATTTCAGCTTAAAGATGATGTTCAGGCTATCTATCAGGGCTGGGGCTTTGATCATCCGCCCTCCCAGCGTCTGGTGCTGCTCAGCCCCTGGAAAGAGAACGATGACCCGATCCGGGAAGATGGTCAGCAATTACTGGAAGGTATGCGCTGGCATCTTGCACCGAACTCCCTGGTCGTTCGACAGGGACCGGGCAAATGTCCCCTTACCGATGAAGCAACGTTCCCGGTAAAAGTCAGCCGGGAAATCAAAACCCTTGAGAATGGCAGCGTTATCGGTCGAAGGCTCTGTCCTCATTGTCAGGCTGAAGACGCTTTAATGTTTATTGGTAGCCGTGCTGCAACCATAGCCAGCGTTGCCATTGATGAAGTGTTTGGCTCGGTATTGAACAGTGATGCCAAGCTGCTGGCATTTACCGACAGCGTTCAGGATGCCAGCCATCGGGCCGGATTTTTCTCATCCCGCACCTACCACTTTACCCTGCGCACCGCACTGCAACACATTATTGATGAGGCGGGTGACACCGGTTTGCCCCTGGAGCAAGTCGGTGAACATTTGCTGGCCTATTGGTCCCGGCCAGAACCTGGCAGGCCCGGGAGTGAAAGGCGTGTTATCGAAACCCTTATTCCGCCGGATTTGCGGGAATATAAGGGTTATGTCCAGTTCCGCAAAAACAGTGCAGCCCTCAAACCTGACCCAAAACTGCGGAAGGAATTCATCACTCGGTTAAACTGGCAGGCAGCCAGCGAATTCAGCCTGATGCTAACTCATGGCCGGACCATGGAAATCAATGCCAGTGCAACCCTGGGCTGGGATGACCGGATCATCGAAGACACCATTGATAAACTGCAACTGGCATTTCCTGCCATCAGCCCGTCACTGGAAGCACTGGATCGCCTCTCCATAAAACGCTGGATTTATGGGGTTATCCATCGTCAGCGGGAGCGTGGTGGGCTCTATCATCCCTATCTTGATCAATATGCCGCACAAAATATGTGGGGAAAGTTTAACCAGCGCGGGCAAGCTCTGGAATACCGTGAAAGCTATCCGGGTAGCGGCAGATACAAACCGAAAATGCTGGTTACCACCCAGGATCGTTACCACGATTTTGCCCTTGCCGCGCCCCGCTCCGGTAGCCTGTTGCCCTGGCAATTACTCTGGGCTCGCCGGGCACTTGGCAGTACTGGTCTGCTCTCCGCCATGGACGACGCATCGTTAGTGGATTTGATGGCACGACTGCTGAAATGCGGTACCGAAGCAGGCTTGTTCCATTGCGTACATGTCGATGGCAATAAATCGTTTTATGCCCTGAATTCCGGTGCTGCCCTTCTTTACCCGACAGGTAAAAAACTGCTGTGCCAACAAAGCAACCATATTTTATTCCGGCCACTGGCTGAAGCGAAGGTCTGGGAAAATAGCCCCAGCCTTTCTTATCAGGCGCAGCATAGCCTGTATCAGCCTGCAAAGTTGAATGACCGGGAAAAGTATTATCGGGAACGGTACCGAAAAGGTGCCCTGCGTCGTGTTTTTGCCCATGAACACACGGGGCTGTTAACCACGGACGAACGTGAAAACCTGGAAATGAGTTTTAACGCTGGCGGCCATGGGGATGATCCCAACGTTCTCACCGCTACATCAACGCTTGAGATGGGTATTGATATCGGTGACCTGTCCACCACTATGCTGTGTTCCATTCCGCCATCAACCGCCAGTTACCTGCAGCGTATAGGCCGGGCCGGACGGAAAACCGGTACCGCCCTGGTCTTAAGTGTGATTAACCAGCGCCCCCATGATCTGTTTTTCTACGCCCGCCCGGAAGATCTGCTGTGCGGTGATGTGGAACCACCTGGGTGCTGGCTGGATGCCAGTGCCGTATTGGTGCGTCAGTATCTGGCTTTCTGTTTTGATCAGGGTGTCAGACACAAAGTGCTGACCGATTTACCCGCCACCGGAAAGCAGTTGGTGGACGAACTGATTGTCAATAAATCCGGCAATATTCCCCAACTGCTGGACTGGATGCTGACTGAAGAACACCAGTTACAACACAGTTTTCTGGAGCGATTCAAAAACAATATTCAGGAAGATACCCGGGAGCGTTTCTGTCAGGAGTCACGGGTTGAGCGCCTGCGGGAAAAAATTGAACTCGCCGCCGCCGAATTTAATATGCAACGCTCGCTATTGCACAATGCCCAGAATCGCCTGAAAGATCAGAAGTCCAAACTGGATGCAACTGCTGATCAGGAAGACCTGGCAGAAATCCAACGGGAAGAAAAAATCCTTCGGGCTCGCCGACAAAAACTGGGGGAAATTTCGGCCCTGGAAGTTTTGACTGAACACGGCTTATTGCCCAATTATGCTTTCCCTGAACGGGGTGTTCGCTTCTCTGGCAGCACCTACAACAAGCACGCCGCCAATGACCCGGACAAAAGTGTTGAGAAGCCGCCGATCGAACTGGTGCGAGCGGCCAGCTCAGCCATCAGGGAGCTGGCTCCAGCCAATCATTTTTATACCCGTAGCCACAAATTTGATGTTCAGCAACTGGAGATAGGCTCCAGGTCGCAACCGCTACTGGAAAAATGGGCCATCTGCGGTCAATGCGGCCATATGCGCCTATCTGCTGAAGTTGACCAGCCAGATGCTATCCCTGCTTGCCCGCAATGCGGTTTTGATGGTCCCTCCGGGCAGTGTGACAAGGGGCAGCATAAAGACTTCCTGCCATTCCAGCGTTCTCAGGCTATTTCCTATATGGAGTATTACGACAGCCTGTCGGGGGATAATGCGGAAGAACGGGAAAATGAGTTTTACACCATCGTTCCCAGCTTTGACCAAACCATTGAGCAAGCCAGTGGTGCCGTTGGTGAAGATGATCTGCCCTTCGGCATCGAATACCGTGCCGCCATGATGATGCGTGAAGTAAATGCTGGCTATTCTGACCTGCCTGCTGAACTGGATTTTGGTCAGGACAAAAAGGTTCCCGACCATGGCTTTGAAGTCTGTGAAGATTGTGGTGTGATCGTTTCCCCCGGCAAACGCAAGTCTGAGATCAAACATCGTCGCAGTTGCTCCGGTCATAGGGAAAGCCAGAAGAGAAAACGGGAAGGTCGTGCCGATGAAGCCTATCGCTGGAAAGGTATGTACCTTTACCGGGAGTTACGTTCAGAAGCCATACGCCTGATGCTGCCGGATGTAGAGCAGGAAGATCTTGATACGCTGGAAGCAGCTATTTACCTTGGCATGCGCCTGCGTTTCCAGGGTGACCCGGCTCACCTGATGGTCAAGCCCCAGGTGATCCCTGATCACGCTGCCGGTATTACTCGCCATTACCTGGTGTTACTGGATGCAGTACCCGGAGGAACCGGATTCCTGAAAGCACTCTTTCAGGATGACAACAAAGGAGCCACACCACCCGCTGAAGGGATCATGCATATTATGCAGTTGGCATTAAATGCACTGGAAACCTGCTCCTGCCGAAAACTTCCCCAGACCGAAAAATATACCGATGGGTGTTACCGCTGTATCCGCACCTACCATATGCAGCATAAGTCGGAAAATATCAGCAGTGAACGTGGGATCAATCTCCTCCGTAAGCTTCTGGTGGCTGGTGCCAAACGGGAAGTCAAACAAGCTTTGGACGATATCAAGGTCCAGTCAATATTTGGCAGCGTACTTGAGAAACGATTTGTTAATAAGCTCCAGTGCTGGGTGGAAGAGCTGGGAGGTAGCGCCAGCTGGCGCAGTGCAATCATTGCCGGCACTGAAGGCTTTGAGTTTACCCTGGGTGACAGCCGTTGGTGGTCCCTGGAACTGCAGCCCATGCTGGGCGCACACCAGAATGTTTCCGTGAAATGTCAGCCTGACTTTATGTTGCGCTGTGATGATCCGGAGGTAAAACCAGTGGCTATTTTTACCGACGGTTTTGAGCCCCATGTGAAACCGGGAGAGCAGGAATGTCGATTGGCGGATGATTTGAAAAAACGCCGGGCCATTTTGGAAAGCCATCAGTACCTGGTCTGGAACATTGCCTGGAATGATCTGGACAGTGAACAGGACAAGTCTCAACTCACCTTTCTACAACCCCATGTTGCAACCCGGGTTTTGACACCTCTGGCCAATAAATTAGTAGCAAAAGGCAAGTCAGTTCCTGCTATCGAAGGCATCTGCGCTAACCCTTTCGAGCAGTTCAAGACTTACCTGAAATGCCCGGTAAGCAGCAGCTGGAAAAGCCTTGCCCAGCAAATAGGTGGCCTGGCACTGTTAATGCTGGCATCACAGGGAATAGGTCAGGATTCTGATGAAATGAATGGCCAGTTTCAACTTTGGCGGGCAGGCTATGCACCACCACCGCTAACCACATCAAACAATGGCAACTGGGTATGGGTAACCAAACTGGCATTGAATGAAGATTTATTGACCTACGGAGTAGGCAGCGAGCTGGTTACCAGCGACTTTACCAATCTCAGGATGGCATTAAGGCTGGGTGACTCTTTTGATGAACGAAAACAATCCGGAACCTATTTAACCCGCTGGCGACAGTTTCTGGCAATGATGAACCTGTTCCAGTTTGCTGATTCATTTATTCCTTTCACGACCAGCGAAGTTGAGGCAGATACAGCGCCGGACCTTACCGTTGAAGTTGAAAGTGCACTTTCTGATGACTGGGTGGCAATTCTTGAAGAAACTGTGCCAAGCCTGGTCAAGGCGGCTAAATTAATGGCTGCAGCCAATAAAGTTGTTCCGGAAGTCGAATTCTATAACGATGACCTGCCCGGTGACTTGTCCGCTGAACTGGCATGGCCAGATGCTAAAACGCCGGTTGCGTTACTGACTGGCGACCAGGCCAGCTTTGCAGAAAAATGGCAAGCCGCTGGCTGGATAGCCATTACCGATAAAGAAATTAAAACCCGGGGTGAACAGTGGCTCCTTGAGCAAATTCCGGAGCAGGAGGTTTAAATGGCCCAGTTAATGTTGCACAGGGAAGTATTGAAGAGTTTTGGCAAACTTCCTTCGAAAATACAGAAGAAGATTTACGAACTGATCCGGAAGTTTGAGGAAGACAGTACCCAGGCAAGTATCCGGCTTGAGCATTTGCAACCCTTGGTAAAAGACCCCAAGGTACGCAGTGCCAGAGTGGGTGACGATTATCGCGCTATTGTCATTGCGCCGGAGGTTGGCGATACCTTCCTTTTGATGTATGTGGATCATCATGATGAAGCATACCGATGGTGCAAAAACAAACAATTCGAAGCCCATGGGGCTACCGGTACCCTGCAGGTTTTTGATGTTACAGAAGCTCAGACTGTTATTGCAGAAACAGGTAACTCCGCTCCACTGCCAGAGCATGAAACCTATACCCTGGACAGGCTGAGTGATCAAGAGTTATATCATGCGGGGGTACCAGAGGCACTTATTCCTGCTGTGCGGGCAGTCCGTAATGATGATGCTTTCCTGCAGCTCTCTGAGTACCTCCCCAGAGAGGCTACACAAGTCCTGTTTGGATTTATCGATGGTATGACTCTGGACGATGCACTGAAAGAAATGCTCGGCATAGATACCGTCGCTATACCCGAAAGCACGGGTGACTTTAGACATTTGGCAGACGCTGCCAATATTGACCTGGTGCTTATCAATGGACATGAACACCTGAAGGAAATTCTTAGCGAGGATATTGAAGAGTGGCGGATATTCCTGCACCCATACCAGAAAAAACTGGTTGAGAAAAAAACCAGGGGGCCTATGAAAATCAATGGTGCAGCGGGAACCGGCAAAACGGTCGCGTTAATGCACCGGGCTGCTTTTCTGGCACAGAAACTGACCCAACCCGATGAAAAGATTCTGATCACCACTTACACAACCAATCTGTCCGTTACGATCAAAGCCCTTATGGAGCAACTGGCATCGGATGTGTTCAATAGAATTGAGGTAACCAACCTTCATCAGCTGGCAAGAACTATCTGCCACCGGGTTGGCTGGCGGGGAAAAATCGCAGAAGCAGAGGATCTTAAAGATATTTGGGACGATGTCCTGAAAGCTCATCCAACAGACGATTTTGACCGTGAGCTTATTGTCACTGAATACCAGGACATTATTGACCCTATGGGGATTGACACGGAAGAAACTTATTTAACAGCCATCCGAACCGGCAAAAAACGGATTAGGAATTGTCTGTAAATAACTTCCGCATATTCAGATGCTCCACCGCAATCATC
>NZ_JAHHPO010000192.1 GCF_024606365.1 Endozoicomonas sp. ONNA2 | reverse complement strand
ATTCACTAAAAATTTCCGACTTTTTATCCTCAATTTTCTGCCATCCTCGCTACGGCCGCTATTCTCGGACAGCCTCCTGGATGAAACGTTAAATTTTATACGTGACCATTGATGCTCAGGCAGCACATCAACTTGCCCAACTCTCAACAGGGCCGGGCAACAGTTTAACTTCAAAAAATCAAGCCCTGCCCATACGCATCAGAATTTCTTCCTTGGCCCGCAGGCGCTCCAGCTTATGCTGTGCCTCTTCTTTCTGACGCATCAGCTCATTGAACTCCATGCGTGCCTGCTGGGCCAGCTCAGAAGCAGCCCGCCGCTTCTCCTTGGCCTCCATGGTAACCTGGGTCAATCGCTCGACTTCCGCCAGCATATGGGCCGGTGTATCGCCAAGATCGGCCCCCGTTGCACCATGATCCATAGCCTCCCTGCGGATCTGCTTTTTCAGTGCAGCCAGCGCCTCATGGGCCTGACGCTCTGCAAGTGCGGCTTCTGTTGCATGATCCTTCAGGTGTTCAAAACGGGCCAGTGCCGAGCCTTCCAGGCTCCATGGGTCCAATTCTGGCAGATCCTCAATGTTGATGGTCGGTTCTTCGTAGCCTTCCTGACGGGAAATATCCAGCATGATGGCTTTCACGGCAGACACCATCAACATCACTGCAATCCCCAGCAGCGGCAGACCACCGACAATGGCTGCCGTCTGCAAGGTGGCCAGCCCCCCCATAAACATCAGCACAGAGGGCATCAGTGACAGGGTGAATGCCCAGAACAGGCGGTTCCAGCGCATGGGATCTTCTGTCACATTCGTCTGCACAACCGATGCCAGAATAAAGGAGATAGAGTCAAAGGTGGTCGCGGTAAAGATAATACAGAGCAGTGTGAACAGCACGATGACCAGATAACTGAACGGCAGCTGTTCGAGCACACTGAAGATAGCGGTTGTGGCACCTTGTGCATTGAGAATACCCACAACATCCAACTGACCAGACAACTGCAGTGACAGGCCAAAATTACCCAGCACGATAAAGTACACGGCACAGCCCAGGGAGCCACAGAAAATCGCGCCACCGACCATCTGCCTGATGGTTCGCCCCTTGGAAATACGGGCAACGAACAGCCCCATACTCGGCGCATAGACCAGCCACCAGGCCCAGTAGAAGATGGTCCAGTCCTGCGGGAAGTGAGTATCTTCAAAGGTGCCATAACCACCGAAAGGTTCTGCCCAGGTGGCCATGACAAAGAAGTTGGACAGCATCCGACCAATGGCGTCCAGACCCGTCTCCACCATAAATAGTGTGGGCCCCACCACCAGGACAAAAGCCAGCAGACCTAACGCTCCCCAGAAGTTGATATTGCTCAACAGCTTGATGCCGCCGTCCATTCCCTTGTACGAGGAGTAGGCGAACAATGCCGTACACACCAACAACACCCCGATCCGGGAGCCATTGGTGGCTGGAATACCGGTCAGATGGGTAATGCCCTCATTGATCAACGGCGCCGCCAGACCCAGCGTGGTGGCAGCACCACCGAGCAGACCAAAAATAAACAACACGTCAATCAACTTGCCCAGCGGTCCTTTACTGCGTTCTTCCCCCAATACCGGCATCAGGGCTGCAGAAACCTTCAGGACCGGGTTTTTGCGCACATGAAAAAAGTAGGCAATGGGAATAGCCGGAATCATATAAATACACCAGGCAACCGGACCCCAGTGGAAGATACCGTAGGTGGCCGCCCAGTAAATCGCCTCTTCACTGCCCGGCTCCAGCTGAAAAGGCGGTGACTGATAATAATAGGCCCACTCAATGCAGCCCCAGTAAAGAATACTGGCACCGATACCACCACAAAACAGCATGGCCGCCCAGGAAGCTGTCGTATACTCCGGTTGCTCGCTGGCATCACCGAGCTTGATCTGGCCGATATCGGAAAATATCACATAGGTCATAAACACTACGGCGGCCAGCCCCAGGCCAAGGTAAAGCACCCCCATTGAGTCCGTCATAAAGGTTTTGGCGATGGCGATCCAGTGAGCCCCTTCATCAGGAAAAAGTGCCAACGGTACAACCACCGAGATCAACAAGATAACCGCACCAAAAAAGGTCGGCTTATCAACAAGCTTAAAATGCTCTTTCATAATCTTTGGTCTTCAAGAAAGAACAGCCATTGCAGCTGTGAAAACAATAATTATCAGTTGTGTACAAAAAGTGACGTTAATTTTTCCGGCTGCATGTCCATGGAGAACATCATGCCTGACAGGCCATTCCAACCCTCCAGTTACCTGGCGGAACTTCCGAAGACATAATAAGCACAAACACCTACAAAATCTACGGAAATATCCATTATTGTGCATATTGACCAGTTTATGACACGGGCGACCCTGTCGGGCAAGGGTTTGGGGATTGCTCCACAGTGCAGGTGTCCCCGACCAGGAGGCTATTCAAGCATTGACTGACCTATTGCGGTGGCGGTAAATCGGTCTGAAAATTCGGAAATTTTTAGTAAACAGAACGACTACTCACTGAAAATTTTCGACTTTTTATCCTCAATTTTCTGCAATCCTCGCTACGGGTACGCCCAAGAGGCTGTCCGAGAATAGCGCCCGACTGGGCGTCCCCGTAGCGAGGACGACAGAA
>NZ_JAHHPO010000191.1 GCF_024606365.1 Endozoicomonas sp. ONNA2 | reverse complement strand
TGCCATCCTCGCTACGGGGACGCCCAGTCGGGCGCTATTCTCGGACAGCCTCCTGTGACACTGCTTCTTCGTAAACTGGCACTATCTTAACCTTTTGCTCAGCTGAGCTTGCACAAAACCCCAAGAGGCTCTGACAGATACTCGCACAACCACAATTATTAGAGGATAATGGCCGCCAGGAGGCTGTCGGACATGAACGTCCGTATTTAGACCAATTTATCGCAACCGCAGGACTGCATGGATGCAGGAGCAATTGCCGCTTAGCACAGTCTTGAGTCCGACAGGCTTCTGGATAAGCGAATCCATCATATTGGAACGCCATATTCAGGATAAAGGTCTGAGGGTTGACGAACGGGGAAATTATGGCGCTGGAAAAGGTTAAATCGGCTTCTCAGTCGGTTATGCAGGAAATGTCGGGTTTTATCTACGGTAAAACCCTGCTCGGCAGTATTGGCATTCTGATTCTATTGCTATCTCTTGTTGGCTGGTACTGGAGCCAGGAGCCAAGCCTGTTTTCAGTAAAGGCCAATGCCGAAAAGCTGGCCACTGATAGTGCCCAGAGTGTGGTTACCGGCTACACCACAACAGCAACGCTCCACACCCTGGCGGATACGCTTTTGAACAAGCCCGGTGGTTTTCTGCGCAATGACATCATGCCACCGGGCGTACTGATGGATAATATGCCAAGTTGGGAGCTTGGTGTTCTGATTCAGGTCCGTGATATGGCCCGGGCACTGCGCAAGGACTTCAGCCGTTCCCAGTCACAGTCAAGGGAGGATCCGGACCTTGCGGTGGCCGAGCCGCAGTTTAATTTTGATGCCAAAAGCTGGATTCTTCCTTCCAGTGAGCGGGAATACGAGCGGGGCATTAATAAGCTGCAAAGCTATATGGCCCGTTTGTCAGATACCAATGACTCGGCTCAATTTTATGCCCGGGCCGATAATCTGACTCGCTGGCTGGGAGATGTAGAAACGCGCCTTGGCAGCCTTTCCCAGCGTCTCAGTGCCAGTGTTGGTAAACCGCGTTTGAATACCGATCTTTCGGGGGACCCCGGCCAAACCGCTGACAGTGCGGTTTTGGTTGATGTAAAAACACCCTGGTCGCAAATTGATGATGTATTTTATGAGGCCCGGGGCACTTCCTGGGCGCTGATACATCTTTTGAGGGCAGTAGAAGTGGACTTTGCGGACGTTCTGGACAAGAAAAATGCCACGATCAGTGTCCGACAGATTATCCGCGAACTGGAGGCTACACAGGAAATGGTGTGGAGTCCGATGATACTGAATGGTTCCGGCTTTGGCTTGCTGGCTAACCACTCTCTGGTCATGGCCAACTATGTTTCCCGAGCCAATGCTGCCATTATTGATCTGCGGCGTTTACTGGAACAAGGGTAGTTAAGGAACTGCCCTGGAATAACTTCAACATTTATACAGACTCTGCCCGCTACCCGAAGAGCCACAGCCTCTTGTGCTTTTGCGCGAAGCGGTCAGCAACATTTTCCCGGATTTAACCAAATGACGAAGTTATTGTGGGACAAACCCAACCATAAATGGTGGAATTAAAGCCCCCACCTGATCTTGCTTCAAGGCTCAATCCATCGCTTTGTGGTGTTAAACAGTTTTACGGTCATATCAGTGACAGGCTTATAAGGTTTGGTCGCTTGATAAGTGGCGTGGCAAACCCTTTTATAAGCGTCGATGGGTATTTGTTTTCCCGGAATAGTCACGGTTTCAACAACAAAAAGAACAATGCTTGCTATCGCCGGAAATATTGAGCCCTTAACCTTTTCTGGCAGTTGCTCATAGGGCAGCGCCAGCCATTTAAATACTTTTTGTGCATAACTGACGGAATACTCCCTGAATGACCTGTCTGCCGGGCAGGATCTGATACTTGCCCTTATTGCTGAAGCTACACCCGTTATCGCCCCGGTAAGGGCTCCAATACCGGTAATGGTCATAACGGTGACGTAATAACCGGCAAAAAAGCCCGCATGCAATACAGTGGTACAGACTTTCAGTGGTATACACAGAGCCCCGGGCACGCTTGACAGCAAGCGTTTGCCATGACGTTTGACCCTGGACATGAATGTTTCTTCAGGTTTTATTACCTCACACTTTCTAACGGATAGCCTGTCAATTTCCCCTGAAGGCGCGTTATTCCCACAGATAGCGTCAGTGGTGGTACTCAAGCTATCTGGTTCATCCCTGTGATCTACGTTCTTTGAAGCCGGGCCTGGAGCAAAGAGCGTTCTGTTTGCTACCGGAATAGATGGATACATCGGGCATACCAATTCGATCATGTTTGGGGGGTACCGTTTCTACCCGCTTCTTTTTTGACTGATTGATTTTAAAATTAATGGTTAGCTACTTAATGTTCTGTCAGCATTTATGTTCTTAGATACCATATTGGCAATATGGTTCAAAATTTATTTCTATTCTTTCCCCAAGGCTTGAACAGCAACAGGTTTTCATCAGGGAACTGGATAAACTCAAGGTGATTTATCAAAGATTGGAACTTATTCGTCGACAAGTGGTCTACGCCAAGAGGCTGTCCGAGCATAGCGCCCGACTGGGCGTCCCCGAAGCGAGGATTGCGAGAAATTGAGGCTAAAAATTTCT
>NZ_JAHHPO010000190.1 GCF_024606365.1 Endozoicomonas sp. ONNA2 | reverse complement strand
TAGAGCAACAAAGTCCTGCGCGAGATACGGGGCAGTTTATGAAATATCCGGGATAGAGTCTGGGTTGGTCAGTTCCAACCGATAGCGGTCAGTCCGTGCTTGTTATGTTTGCCTTACTCGAAGCCTTCTGCCCGGGAAGTGTCGGCCATTCCCGGATCGTCGATCCGCTGGCCGAAGCAGTTGAAAAGCACTTCTTTTTTGAATATGAACAACATACGGTAGATTTTTTGTTTTTGTACCTGTCTCATTCTGTCGGAAACAACTCTCAATCAACTTTGCTATACAATCCCCTGAGCCTTCACTCGTTAAGTGATGGCTCGCTGGCTAGAGAGAGAAACCCGGTAGGAGTTGGCGCTCCGATGATCCGGGTTTTTTCATGTGTCCAAAAAACATAGACACACTTCAAAATAATGCAAGAAAACCCTGTCCAATAATTGAAGGGGCATGACCACTAGCAAACAAACCCCGTCCACTTATGAACACAAACAAGATCAAGAACAGTATCAAAGAACAAGTTGCACAATGCGGCCTGCGTGGGTGAACCTAACCTGCGCTGACAGGTATCTCTACAGGAGAACTCTTTACACAACCGCCATTTCCTGGCGAATCAGCTTGGCGAGTGCCTGGCAAGCAAAACTTTCTGTTCGGCATTCGGGTAAATTCTGTACTTGTAGGCTCTCATGATATTTTTGACAAACTTGCCAGTAGAAGGTTCATAGCGCCCCAAGCCGCGGGCGGCTGATCAGTTTAGACTAACAATCGTACCAGTACGATGTAAGTTAGTCAGAAGTATATTGATGGTTTTTCCAGCCCTACACGGTGGTCCGGCATCCCGGCTGGTCGCTACCTGGGCGGCCCCACCTGGGCGGCCCCACCCATCTCCACCCGGGCGCTTGGGTGCTATGGATGGAGAATTGCGCGAACTTCGTTAAAAAACCAGCAGGAGCATGACAAAGGTCTATACTACGCGGCTCATACAACAACGCATATAAAGTAGTAGTGCAATGACAGCATCTTCCTGGCTATCCATCCTGGCAGTTTGTGTGCTTGGCGCCATCACACCCGGCCCGAGTCTGGCAGCGGTAATGAAAAGCACTGTGCAGGGTTCCAGAGTCCACGGGCTGGTTACCTCGATTTCCCATGCCCTGGGGATTGGAATTTATGCTTTTATGGTGGCGGCGGGTATCGGCGTTGTGATCACTGAAACGCCCTGGCTTTACAAATTCATTACCTACGCAGGTTCTGCCTATCTGATCTGGATGGGGTATAAGGCCATTATCTCCACATCGTCATTAATTAACGACCATGGTCAGTTACAACAACTAAGCCTGAAACAGGCGGCAATTGACGGCTTTCTGGTCTCTTTCCTGAATCCCAAGATTGCCGTTTTCTTTCTCGCGCTGTTCAGCCAGTTTGTCACGCCTGATTCAACGGTATTGACACAGATACTGATGGCATCCACTGCCACACTCTGCGACGGTGTCTGGTACTGCCTGATCGCTTCAGTGGCAGGCCATGAAAAAGTGCTGCCAGCGCTGCGAAAAAGAGCCACGCTGATCAACCGGGTGTGTGGCATCCTGCTGATTATGGTGGCTCTTCCTATTTTGTTTATCTGATACCAATTGCGCCGTCTGAATTGGTACAGGAGCGTCACTCAAAAAGGCTCAAATCCCGTACGGCACCTTTATCCGCACTGGTGACCATACGGGCATAAGCTTTCAGTGCTGTAGAGACCTTTCTTGGCCGAGGTTTCACCGGCTTCCAGGCCTCTTTGCCCCTGGCTTCCATTGCTGACCGTCGCCCGGCCAGTTGCGCTTCGGTCAGTTGGGCATTAATGCTTCGGTTGGGAATATCAATCCGAATGATATCCCCATTCTCCACCAGGCCAATGGCACCACCGGATGCGGCCTCCGGAGAAGCATGACCAATGGACAATCCGGAAGTACCGCCGGAGAAACGGCCATCGGTCAGCAGCGCACAGGCCTTGCCCAGCCCTTTCGATTTCAGATAACTGGTCGGGTAGAGCATTTCCTGCATACCCGGCCCACCTTTTGGCCCTTCGTAGCGAACAATGACTACCTCACCCGGCTGCACGCGGTCCGCAAGAATATCGTTGACCGCATCTTCCTGGCTTTCACAGATATGAGCCGGACCTTCAAAAACCAGGTTGTCATCATCCACGCCAGAGGTTTTGACGACGCAACCGTCGGTGGCAATATTCCCGTATAGAACAGCAAGCCCCCCCTCAGTACTGAAGGCGTGGTCCTGTGAGCGAATACAGCCATTGGCCCGGTCATTATCCAGCGTCTCCCAGCGACAATCCTGACTAAAGGCTTCTGTCGTGCGAATACCGGCAGGACCGGCCTTGAAGAACCTGTTCACCGACTCATCACCGGTTTGGATAATATCCCAACGGGACAATGCGTCGCTGACAGTGGCGCTGTGTACCATGGGGATATCATTGTGCAATAGCCCGGCACGATCCAGTTCACCAAGAATCCCCATCACGCCACCCGCCCGGTGTACATCTTCCATATGGTATTTCGGAGTGTTGGGTGCCACCTTGCATAACTGGGGAATCCGACGGGATAACTGGTCAATATTACGCATATCGAAAGGTATACCACCCTCCCGGGCAGCAGCCAGCAAGTGCAGGATGGTATTGGTCGATCCGCCCATGGCAATATCCAGACTCATGGCATTTTCAAACGCCTTGAAGCTGGCGATAGCTCTCGGGAGTACACTTTCATCGTCGTTTTCATAATATCCTCGGGTGATATCAACAATACAGCGGGCGGCCGCCAGAAACAGCTGCTTACGGTCAGCGTGAGTGGCCAGCATGGAGCCATTGCCCGGCAGGGAGAGCCCAAGGGCTTCGGTCAGACAGTTCATGGAGTTGGCAGTAAACATCCCTGAGCAGGAACCGCACGTCGGACAGGCTGAACGCTCATACTCGGCAACGGTTTCATCGTCGGCATCGGAGGCGGCGATCACCATGGCATCGACAAGGTCAAGTCCGTGCCGGGACAATCGGGTTTTACCCGCTTCCATCGGGCCACCGGACACGAAAACCACCGGGATATTCAGGCGCATGGCCGCCATCAACATGCCCGGGGTGATTTTGTCACAGTTGGAAATACAGACCAGCGCATCGGCGGTGTGGGCATTGACCATATATTCCACGGAGTCAGCAATGATGTCCCTGCTTGGCAGGGAATAGAGCATACCGTCGTGCCCCATGGCTATGCCGTCATCCACGGCAATGGTGTTGAACTCTTTCGCCACACCGCCATGGCGCTCAATTTCACGGCAAACCAGTTGCCCCATGTCGTGCAAGTGAACATGGCCCGGCACGAACTGGGTAAATGAATTGGCGACAGCAATAATGGGCTTGTTGAAATCCCCATCGTTCATACCCGTCGCCCGCCATAGCGCACGGGCTCCGGCCATATTACGGCCATGGGTTGATATTCTGGAGCGATAGGCTGGCATGGAACTGTCCCTCTACTAATGGTCGATCGCCAATGGTTTTGTTCTGTTTGTAAAAAGCCACCACACGCCATGAAGGCTTGGCGAACCATGGCGGCCGCTCAGGATAGCAAAATTCAGGCGATTTGTCTGACCGGTTCAGCTGGCAAACTGATGCTGCCGGGCGATGTGTTTTTCAATCATGATATCAATGGCGTCCTGATCATAGGGCCGCAAACCGGAGAGAATCATGGCTTTCTCCCCCATACCCACCACATCACCATTTTCACGATAAACAAAGTTCAGCGTCACCTTACCCCGCTTGCCGTTAACTTCCAGAGTCGCGCCTGCCGCTTCAAGGTGCGGGTTTACCAGGTCAACACGCTCCATTTTCAAGGTCATACTGTCGTAGATGACCAGCGGTTTGATGGTATTGATCATGACGCCACGGGACTTCATCAGGGGCACAAAGACATTGGGGAAATTCTCACCAGAGAAGGCCACATAACTGCGCACCAACTGTTCAATCATCAACGTGTCATGGCTGCAGGCTCCGCAGCGTTGAATATCCAGATACATCTTGCCAGAAAGGTCATAAATGCTTCTATGCCCTTTGTCATTGGTACAGATTTCCAGCTCAACACCATCAGTGACCATCCCATTGAAATTGACACGCATATCGCTATAGAGGCCCTCGCTCAGAAGGATCTTGGCAAATAACAGATCACCCGGAACGCAGAATCGGGAGTTATCCACATCATGGAGTGGATTAAAGTCATTGGCGATGCGCTTGGCAAACTGGCTGGCCTGTTCACGGGTAAACGAAAAGCGGTTGTCTGCCAGAGAGGTACAGTATTGATCAATAAACATAATGTTAAAACTGGATTCCTGCCGCTGTGGTGACAAATGCCCATGGCAAAACAGGGAACCTTCTACCCTGCTGCGCCCACAGAACAATCCGGGAAAGCGGCTATTACTCCACAGGAGCAACAGCAAACTTGCCACAAGTGGTTGACCAACCTTCATGCGTATCAGGCACGCATTGCGAAGACCCCGGGAGGCTGTCCGGGAATAGCACCCGACTGGGCGTCCCCGAAGCGAGGATTGCGAGAAATTGAGGCTAAAAATTTCT
>NZ_JAHHPO010000189.1 GCF_024606365.1 Endozoicomonas sp. ONNA2 | reverse complement strand
GTAAAAATTAACTTTTAAACGATCGTCGGCGTATGAAGACCGTGAACTGCTGACAGAATGCCTGCCTGATTCTCCATCAACATCGCCAAAATGTTAAAAAAATATTCCCCGATATGCAGAAAATTGCTCCATCCTGATGGGCTGAAAAGTGAGTTACCGAGAGATCGCTTGAAACAAGCCTGTTAGTTTTTCTGACCAATTTGTTAGCCATCTGAAACTTAATGCTGGATAGGTGGTCAAAGTTATGGAGAAATTAAATTTAAAGGAGAAGCCAATGAACGTAATATTTTTTCAATCTAATTCATGTCATTTTCATAAAAATCCGTTTTCGGATTTATGTGGAGGTCTCGGGGGGTTTATCGGTTTGCCGACAAGACCAGCCTACTCCAAAACAGTGTTTATTAATTCTTGTCAGTCCCCTTCGTTTATTCCAAAAAAACTCCATGAACGTCAAGCTCTGACGGTTAATACTCAGGTCTTACTTTTACTCCTGGTGCTCAAAGCTATTTCCGAAGCGCCTGCAAATCAGAGGCGTCAGTTTTCAGTGCCTGGGCAAAATAATGCAGAGGGCTACCCCGGATCAGCAACCAACCAACGTTATCGTCAGCATGCTCCCGGAAATCCGTTTACACAGGGAACCCATAGTGATCGGTCTGGGTATCAAAATACATCAGGTTCTCAACAATACCGGGCAGCTCCCAGTGTGGGTCGCCCAGATATGGCTAAAGTTCATGAGGCCCTTGAAGGCCTGGAACTCCGGGGGCGCAACCTTAAGACAATCACCAGGTCAGAAGTTTCCAGAGCGTACAAGAATAAAGCTCGTCAACATCACCCGGATAAGGCAGTAAACCATGACGTAAGTGGAGATAAATTCAAAGAAATATTGAATTATCGCGACCAATTATTTGCCTATATCCAATTCCGAGATAGCCGTCGGTAGTATCTGTCAATAACTCCCCGACATCGCCAGAGCAATCGAGTAGGGACTGGTCTTACTCCAGGATAGGAGGCTGTCCGAGAATAGGCTGCCCTGCGCGGCAACTGCTCCTGCGTTGCTCTTGCTCCTGCATCCATGCAGTCGTGCGGTTGCGATAAATTGGTCTAAAAATTCCTGC
>NZ_JAHHPO010000188.1 GCF_024606365.1 Endozoicomonas sp. ONNA2 | reverse complement strand
CTTCGTTGTACCACTGCGCAAAGCCATGCACCCAGTTTCGGGCAGCCTCAATATCTGCAAATGGCTTGGATGGGTAACCGGGCCGGTATTTCAGGGTTCTGAAGATGGCTTCAGCAAACGGGTTATCATCACTTACCCTTGGTCGGCTGAATGAGCTGACCACGCCCAGCCGTTGCAGGGTCGACAGCATGGTGCCGCCTTTCATGGCACTGCCATTGTCTGAATGCAGGACCAGCGGTCTCTCCATAGCGGCTATGCCGTGGCGGATACAGGCCTTGGTAATCATTTGTGAGGCATGCTCGGCAGACTCATTCTCATGGATTTCCCAAGCCACAATCATACGGCTGTATATGTCTATCACCAGATACAGATAGTAAAACTGCCCACGCACTGGTGAGCGCAAAAATGTGATATCCCAAGACCAGACCTGGTTCGGCCCAGTTGCACAATACGACGTTGGCTTCCGGTTGCCAGCCTTGGCTGCACGCCCACGGTGGTGTTGCTGGCCTCTTTCATGCAACACCCGGTAGAATGTCCTTTCGGACCCAAGATACTCACCTTCATCCGCTAAAACAGGGACGATCTGACTGGGTGGAAGGCTTTTAAAGCGATCACTGTTACAGACGTCAACAATCGTCTGGCGTTCCTCTTCAGAAAGCTTGTTTCCGGGAGCTTCCCTGTTGGCATTGTTGCGGTTATCTGCTTGCACAGCATCCTCCCGTGTCCAGCGTTGTACGGTTCTTTCTGAAAGGCCAAGGGCTTCGCAGGCTTTCGACTGGCGGGCACCATCTTTCACGGCCTGTTTGATCAGGTTGACTGCGTTTTGGCGATCCGAGAGAGAGATCAATCGACCTCTGGTTCCCCCCAGATCTCTCGGGCCTTTTTTGTGAGTACCAGCAAGGCAGCTGTTTCTGCTAACGCCTTGTCCTTAAGCTTGAGTTCACGCTCAAGCTTCTTGATAGTTTGCTTGTCTTTTCGCTGCTCAACTGTCAGGCCCTTACGCTGCTCTGATGGACTGGCAGGCCTAGCCACCACGCCACTGATAAAGGCTGCTTTCCACTGCTGAATTTGTTCAGCAAAAAGGCCTTTCTTACGACAGTATTCAGCCATTTCGGCTTCGTTCAATGCCGCCGTTTCAATAATGACGGCCAACTGGTTTTCAGGTGTCCACTGATCTGGATTTTTTCCGTTGCCTGGCACAGGTATTCCTTGAGATAAAGCTTTCTTTCGCCAAGTGTACAGTGTCGCATCAGAGATACCAGTATCACGTACCAGCTGAGACACCGGCACATTGTTGGGTGGCATCATCTTCTGAATGATGGACTCTTTGAACTCTTCTGAATAGCGGGCCA
>NZ_JAHHPO010000187.1 GCF_024606365.1 Endozoicomonas sp. ONNA2 | reverse complement strand
TTTGTGCTCTTCGTGTGCTTCGTGGTTCAAAGCTTTTGCTTCTGGAATTAATAGACAGAGGCTTAATGTCTATCGTAAGTGGTACTTATAAACTTTGTAGTCAAGCTGATTTCTATTGTTTGAAAAATTCTTTAAACTGCTCCTCCAAATTCTCAATGCCTTTGACAATAGCACCAGCATCTTGAAGACCGGGTGCAGAGTGCGGAACCTCATCAAATCCTTCCGCCAACGCTCTTTGGTTTTCAATCTCTATGTCATTTATAACTTTATTTAAATTTGTACATGCGGACTCTTTTGCTTTACTCATCGTTAGTTGCCAGGAGTCGTTGAAATCCAACTTGCACAGTTCGAAATCTTCAAATATGAAAGTCTCCTTAGGCCCAGTTCTTTCCGCACACAGTTTGGCTGCATATGGACACCGTTCATGATGAGTGACTTTCCCAAGATAAAGTCTGGTCCCTGTCTGCTTTATCTCAAACTGCATAGAGCCATCGCAAGATTCCGAATTAAACCTTCGAAACTCACTATTACATTTAGTAATTACCTTAAACTTGGATTCTGTTTCCCATTCAATAGATTTAACAGTATGCCCACACATTTTCATCATTTCAAATGCTTCTGGATTTAATTCAGCAAGATCTTTATCAAAATAATGTGGGTTTTCACCTAATGCATTTTGTAATGGGTACATAATGGCTCCCGTTAACCGGCATGCTGCCGTTTTTGAAATAGTGAATTTGAGCAAAGAAAACTCAGGCTTTTCTAAGAATTCAGTGATTAGATTATTTAAATTTCAAAAAGTTCAAATCTATTCTATTAATTACCTTTGATGAAGTCAGCAAACATGTGTCATCAGTCAGCCGCTGGTAATTCTACTCTGGATTTCAGTCATTTATGCTCAATGATAACGAAGAACCCAATGCTTGCCATTGCTCCGGGGTAAGTCGGGTAAGCTCATTTCTGGCCCTGAACACAAACTCTTCGTAGGGCTTCGTCTGTATTGAGTCAAATTCCCTTGCTGCCAGGTTACCCACTGTTTTCTCATCCACTGGAGCCATGATTAACAATCCACACATTTCAAGAATACCGTACCCCTGCTTTTCGGGCACATATTCAGGATTAACATTGGCATTTTGAATTCTGGGAAATATGAAGGAGTGCAGACAAAGATTATCGTCCACCCAGTAGATCAGGTTGTAACCCCCTGTTCCACAGACATCGCTGTTGCTCAAGTATTTCAGAATATTGTTAAAGACTTGCTCAAATTCAGCACGATTCTCACCCGTGCTATGTATTCCGGATAAATGTGCTGTGTTATTGGCTTGATCACCGGTCATCCAACGAACGGTGGTTTTACCATACTGTACTACAGGCAGGCTTTCATCCACAAAGAGATGTCCGTCAGCCAGAGCTTTGCGCAGGGGCAAATGCTCTTGCATTGCATGGATATGAAGGTGCTTCTGTGAATTTCCCCTTAAGCTGCTATGGGCAAACGTGTAGGCCGATCCCATGCCTTTTGCCAAATCAAAGAGTTCTGCACTTTTTTCAAATATTTTACTCTGATCCAGATGTTCTGTGGGTTTTATTAGCCAGCATACAGAGCTGTAAGGTCTGAAATTGGAGATGATAGTCAAGCCCTTGAAGCGGGTGTTCAGGAGCCTGGAATCGTTGTTGCATAGTGCACACGGGTTTCGTGGGTGACTCTGCCCTTTATTAATTTCAAACTTTCTTTGAATGGATTCATCAAATTTGAAAAGCCTGCGAGGAAAGAATCTGATTTGCAGATATGGTCGAACTTCAATAAACCTGTGCTGCAACTGATTACTAAGGGTAATCTGTGCCTGAAATGACATTATCTCTAACAATTGGATATTTTCATCAGGACAGACAGACGTTTTTCTGACTGAATTAACCGCCCGAACATGTCGGCTTACAAATTTGGCAATCTCCGGAAACCCGGCCTCTTTCGGGGAGGGAACGGGATCTGTGTTAATTGAAAGTTTGAATTGGACGGAATTCATCCTTAGTCCTTATTAATAAAAAATATATCTGAAAACAGGCCGTTTGGTTGTGTACCCGGGTTTGGAAAATTGCACTTTTTCTTACACCCGGGAGAAGGGGTGTGAGAGAATAGACTATTCCGCTGCGGCTGAGATAGTTTAAAATTTTAAAGTCAGTTAATCACACTAATTGCTTTCGATCAATCATATCCATGACAGATCAAAAAGCAGTTTTTGGAACGATCAGTATGAAATGATCATTTGTAGAGTTCCTTTATTTTTCTGATCAATTCTCGCGGAATGCTTCACCTATAGCCCGGACAGCCTCCCGGGAGGCTGTCAATCGTTATGTGTCGAGGAAGGTGAAATAACTTGGCGAAAGGTCAAGTTGATTCTCGGCTCTACTGATCTTGCTGTTTTTGTCAGGCAGTGTTGCCAGTATTTCTGAGTAGTTCCAGCCATTAGCAATAGAGAGCCTGAAATCAGGTCGAAAGTATAAGGTTTGATGTCTTTTCTGTATTTGTGGCGCAATCGGAACCTTCGTGTTGCTCCCAGGCTGAATGATGCAATAGCCGGGTTTTCTCCTAACTCCGGTTCATCGTCACTGTGCCAGCCATTACTGTCCCGGCCACTGCGATAAAGGTTGATTAATACAGAGTTAAAGTGATGGTTGCAGATCTTTTCGACCTGTTGTTTCAGGGTGGTCACGGTCTGGCTCCATGGTTGTGGGGAAAGTGCCAGGCCTGAATATTGGTAATCTGCGTCAGGATCACCCATCCACACCTGAAGCCTGGGAACGGGCAGGGTTTTACCATAAATCGTTATCTGATCCTGCTGCCAGGGCAATGTGGCGTAGAGCTCTGAGTATAACTGCCAGCCGGTGGATTCGGGGATTATCTCTGGCCATAAAAGCAGCTGGGCATCGGCAGGGGTGTATATCTGCGGAGGTGTTGAAATGGTGGAGAATGTTTTCACTGTTATCGGGCCCCTGACATCGAATTGAGCACCTGTGATAGTACCGGGCCTGCTGACAGCCGGTCCGAGTAGAAGAGGACGTTACCGCCCTCAGCCCTCGCATTGCCGGATGAGCCCAATTAAGGAATTGTCCCGGAATAACTTCATCATTTTATTCAGTCCGGGAAATTGTCGCTTCCCGCAAAAACACAAGCAGTTCCACCTTTTTGCGAAGCGGGCAGCGCCTTTAAAAATGTGGAAGTTATTTCAGGACAATTCCTTACAGGCAGCGTTCATGACCGTGGATTCTGCCCATATAGCCGGTATGCCTCCAAAGCTGATGCCTCATCCACCAGCATTTTCTCAAATTGCTTCAGCTCCCCTGTCAAAGGAGAAGACGCTTTAGGCGCCTGTAGCTCAATTTTCAGATCATTTTCGTGAATGATGGATAACTTCAGAGCGTGAACGGCCTCAACGTAGGCTTCATCCGCCAGCCTGAAGTCACTGCCAATGTCTGCAGCAACACAATCTTTCAGACTGTCAACCACCCTGGCTCGCTCTTCGGTAACCTTTGACTGCCCCCGACCCTCCAACAGGTCCAGCCAGAGCTGCGACAGTTCACATTCCAGCTGTAGCTTGCGCAATGCCTGATCACAGACACCTTCAGCCTTGCCCTCTCCCAGGCGCTGCCAGGCAGTTTGGTTCTTTTGTTGGACCAGCGCAATCATCGTTCCAATCCTTTTCTGTTTATCAGCAGGCTTGAAACGGGAGATCATCTTATAGAGGCAGGTTGGCAGGAGATTTTTTATTTTTGCCAGAAGGCTCTTGTTATTGGTTTTGAGACTCTTTCGGGAAGAAGGCTCTGCCAGCATAACACTTCGATTCTCGAGGATTTTTTTTAGCTCTTTGAAGATTTTCTTATCTTCGCTGATGGCAGCCGACGCTAACTGCAGGCTGTTATTTACAGAATCCCTGGAGGGATCTTCTGTTGGGCCACCATCAGACGGGACCGGGTCACTCATTAAACATCCTTATGTTTATAATGACCCATTAATAATAGTCAATGACGCATCCATGCGTGGTATTTTTCCACCAGCGATAATACCCCTTGTGGTGCATGGGCTTTTTTCCATTCACCGGCAGCAAACTTGTTGGCTTCGCTCAGTGTCGGGTAGATATGGATAGTGCCCAGAATTTTGTTCAGGCCCAGACCGTGCTTCATGGCACTGATGTATTCAGTAATCAGCTCGCCGGCATGATAACCGACAATGGTGACACCCAGGATCTTATCCTTGCCCGGCACGGTCAACACTTTGACAAAACCCCGTGCCTCTTCATCGGCTATGGCTCGATCCAGGTCATCCATGCCGTATTTGGTCACTTCATAAGCGATGCCCTGTGCCTGAGCCTCCTGTTCATTCAGGCCCACCCTGGCCACTTCCGGATCGGTAAAGGTACACCAGGGAATCACGGAATAATCCACTTTGAATTTTTTAAAACGGCCAAACAGGGCGTTCACCGCACAATACCAGGCCTGATGTGCCGCCGTATGGGTAAACTGGTAAGGTCCCGCCACATCGCCACAGGCATAGATATTGGGATAACGGGTCTGCATATAATCATTAACCTCAATGGTGCCCCGCCCGGTTAATTCGATACCCATCGCTTCAAGGCCAAGATTTGCCGTATTGGCCAGGCGGCCGGTGGCAAACAGGACAACATCAAAGTCAATTTCCACGATCTGGCCGGCACATTCGGCTGCCAGATATTGACGCTCTGCCCCGGTGTCCGGATCCGGAACCTTATGGAAAGACCGGGCTTCATGTTTCAGCCTCAACTCAACACCATCCTGAATAAACTGAGCCATCACCAGTTTTGACACATCGTCATCTTCACGATGCAACAGCCGGGTCCCGTGGTCCACCTGAATAACCTGAACACCCAGCCTGGTGAAGGCCTGGGTCAGTTCACAGCCAATAGGGCCGCCGCCAATCACCAGCATCCGGCCCGGCTTGTTTCGTAACTCCCAGATGGTGTCCGATGTGTAGTGTTTGATTTTCTCAAGACCCGGCAGCGGTGGAACATAGGGACGACCACCACTGGCAATGACAATATTTCGGGAGGTGATTCTTTTACCGTCGACCTCTACTTCCCAGGGACTGATCAGCTGCGCCGAGCCATGAATACAGTGCACCCCCAGACCGGAATAACGTTCTACAGAGTCGTGGGGCTCAACCTTGCGAATAACGTCCTGAACTCGCTCCATCACTCTGGAGAAATTAACCTGCCCGGCCACATAATCAATACCGAACTCATCGGCCCGCTTAAGGTAGTGCGCCATTTTGGCGGAGCGAATCAGGGCTTTACTGGGCACACAACCGGTATTCAGGCAATCGCCCCCCATTTTGTGCCGTTCAATCAGTGATACTTTGGCCTTGACCGCCGCGGCAATATAGCTGCTGACCAGTCCGGCAGAGCCGGCGCCAATCACGGTCAGGTTATTATCAAACTGTGCCGGGCGCTGGTAGCGGCTGTATAAACGACGACGTCTGAACCACTCCATCACCATTCTGGTTATCCAGGGAAAAATACCCAAAAGTACAAATGAGGCAATCAATGGTGGCGTTAAAATCCCGTCAAGGGAGAGTTCATCCACCTGACCGAGTTGGGCACCGGCATTCACGAAAACCGCCGTGCCCGGAAGCATTCCCAGTTGACTGACCAGACTGAAGGTCAGAACCCGCATGGAGGTCAGCCCCATGACCAGGTTGATCACAAAGAAAGGCACGGCGGGAATCAGTCTGAGCGTGGCCAGATAAAAGGCACCGTCCTTGTTTACTCCGCTGTTAATGGTGGCCAGATAGTCGGCAAACTTTTGTGCGACCCAGTCCCTTAATAAGGTCCTGGAAAACAGAAAAGCGAGCGTTGCTCCCAGGGTGCTGGCAAAAGAGACCAGCAACACCCCCTGAAACAGGCCGAAAATCGCACCCGCCAGCACCGTAAGCAGAGCCGCCCCCGGCAGGGAAAGGCCGGTAACCACCACATAGATGACAAAGAAGACGACAGCGGTCAGTATCGGACCATCACGATAAAGGCCCTGAAAGAAATCGCGGGTCAGGTATTGCTGGCCGTCCAGGGTGTAAAACGCACCGATGGCTACGACAAGCACTATTAGCAAAAGCCATTTCTTGTTATTCATAACACCTTCCATTAGCAGCCATTAACAGCAGCTATCAGCAGCAGCCAAAACCCCTGGTTGACAGGATAATTCATGCAAAATCATACGTTTTTTCCCGTATAATGCTAGACATATTGTCAAATTAAAACTGTGGCTGTTCGCAGGGCTTGTCGGGGTTTTGTTGCGAGGCTCAGTCAAACGCAAAACTTATTCCGGGAAAACTCTTTGTAATCTCACGAGACAACTCTTGGTAATCTCACGAGACAACTCTTTGTAATCTCACGGGACAACGTAATCTCAAAAAAGGATAAAGAAGTATGATTCATCGCCCTTTTCCTGCTGCCCGCCCAAGGCGTATGCGTTACAACGACTTCTCCCGACGTCTGATGCGCGAAAGTCAGCTTTGCGTGGACAATCTTATTTATCCACTGTTTATTGTGGCCGGTAATCAGCAGCGTCAAGCCGTTGCCTCCATGCCCGGTGTTGAGCGCCTGAGCATTGATTTACTTCTTGAGGAAGCCGCAGAACTGGTGGCGCTGGGCATTC
>NZ_JAHHPO010000186.1 GCF_024606365.1 Endozoicomonas sp. ONNA2 | reverse complement strand
ATGAAATATCTGAGAGAATTCCGGCTCTTTTTCTCATCCAGGTCGGCGTGTTCTGGCGACTGAATCTGCTGGCAGATGTACGCCACTTCTTCAACGGCCCAGGGTGCTACCGCGTCACCTTTACTGTCGGTTTCGATCTCTTTTTTGCCGGACAACCAGAGCAGGGCTTTGGTCACCAGTCCGGCGTCAAAACGATCAGCCAGGCGCTCGACAATCCACTCATGGTATTCACCCAGATGCTTGGTGCGCAAACTGGGGTCACCGAGGTTTTTCTGGTAATAATCACTCTGTCTCATTGCCCGCTTCAGACTCTGGCTGGATATCCGCACCCGACGCTGGCCGCCAAAAATGGCAGACTTTTGCATATTCATATCATCCCGGTTTAAACAGGAAGGGCTGTGAGAAATCAGAATATGAAAGTTGATAAAGTTCTTGTTCATATTGTTTCCTTGAATCAAAAAGCAGTCACTGAAAGCTATTCAGTCCGTTATTTTCTGGTGCAGAAAGAAGTCTTCCAGCAGTTTTTGTTTTTGCTCAGGCTGATGCCAGCGCAGCAACAACCAGGCGGTTTTCACCACATCCACCGTCGGTTTGACTTGCTGCAGTAGCCGTCGCAGCTGAATCAGGTCATTGGGCATCTGCGAGCGGACAATCATAAACAGCCGTTTTTCACTGATGCCCGCCCGGGCAAATGCGGCACCGGGGCCAACGCCATTGTCCTGATGGGTCAGCCAGGGCAGGCAAAATATCAGGCGCTTGACGTTGTCATGGTGGCCAAAGGCACGGGTCAGCCGGTAAAAGGTCGGCACTTCGATCAGGTCATCCGGTTTGACCACACGACGGAGTTCCGCCTGAGGCCCTTTATCCAACGCCCCGTAGGCTTGATAGAGGGCGATAAAGTCGGGTGTTTTTTCGGTGGATAATGGCATTTACGACTCCTTGAGCGGCTCAAGTTCTGCCAGGGATTTGTTCAGGCTTTGTCGGGACAGCGCCAGTGCCTTGAGCATTTTTGGTTCGTGGCAATAAGGTCTGGTCACCTGCTCGAACAGATGCACCACCGTCTGCCGGAGTGTTTGCTGAAGCGCGTCAACAGAGGGTTCCGGGTTGGCAAAATCAATGCTTCTGAGGGTATGGTGCAGGTGAGCTTCCGTTTGCTGAAAATAAAGGGCATCGGTGGGCTCGCAAAGATTGACCCCCGAGCCGTGAACTTTTTCCTTAATGCCATGAGCGAACAGGTAGAGCGCCCGACGCAGCGCTGCTTTATAACCCAGCCCGATGTCTACGATATGCTGGATCAACCCACCGTGCTCAGACCAGCCATCCGCCAGGCTGAAAAACTCATGGCGACGCTCCAGTACCGTTGCCTGATTGTTGCGATACCCCCCGATCACAAACTGTAACTGCTTCGCCTTCACCAGTTCATCCCTCGCCTGTTCCAGCACCGGCGCTGGGCTGTGCCCCACCTTATCCCGGTTCTGCGCCATCACCACCAGCGGGGTTAGTTGCGTCCACCCCGGCGCGGCGGTGGTAAAAGAGAGAAATTTCTCTTCCGGCTTTGCCCCTGACCACTTTAAGAATTCGAGCTGACAGCGGGTGTGGCCAGATGCCATCCACCGTGTAATTGAATTTTTCTTTGTTGAATCCGGTATATAATCGGTCAGCGACACCGCATAGACAACAACTGCCTTTTTCTATAGGGGCCAGCAGTTCAAAGTGCGCCGGTTGCCACAGCACCCCCCGCGCGATGCCAATACGAGAAACCGGTATGGTCTCCCCGGCTCGCACTGGCACCATATAGTTTGGTGATTGATTCAGCGTCTCGCCATACCAGGGCATAATCCTGCGCAGCCGTTCTTCATGCAACACATTCAGCCAGAGGGTCTGGCGCAGGGTTGGCCCCTGGATCAACTGGGTGACGGGGGTGCTGCCACGCAGGCTGCCTTTAAAACCTCCACCCATACTGGGGCAGTTACTGGCCATATTAAACAAGGCAATGGCCGAGCAGCTTCCGCACAGACCATCGGCCAGTCCCCGGGGGTTAACAAAGGCTTTATTGGTGCCATCCGCTACGCCGGCCAGCAATTTATCCATCGGGGTTGGCTCTTTGGCCTTGACGCCCCGGACCTGCATAAAGGGGGTTTGTGGATGAGCCAGGTCAAACCAGTCCTGTTTATTGTCAGTGCCCAACCGGTACTCTTCAAACGTCAGCGGTTCTTTAAGCCTGCCGCGCAAGGCACGTTTATCCGGCGGCGCGAAACAGACCTGAGTTATGGCCACCAGCAGTTGTAATGCGGCCATTTCCATATCGTCCCTGGGCAGGCAAAGCTCGCCGGTTTTTTCACCACATAGCAGTTGTCTGAGCGTAATGCGCTCATGCGTCCCGCTATTATGAACAGGTATCCAACAAGCCGATAGCAGGTTCACAACGTCATCCCCCTTCAGTCAGAACAAGCGATAAAAATTGAAAATAGAAGCAGAAGTAAACAGTCAATTGATTAGTTTTAATACATGTCATCAACATTTTTTATTTAGGGCAGTTGCGACCACCCAATCGTTCACTAACATAAAGAACGCCCTGCCATTGCGGGGATGACCCTTGATTCGTTTTTATACGAATAGTCAAGTGATTGTCTGCCCCGCGACCGCGGGGATTGCTCAAGCTCACCCCCTCCTGGAAAAACCGGACTCCCCATGGTAGATGTAGTCCGTGCTCCCCCACGCTCCCTGATAGCCATCACCCTCGGGCACCATCGGCAGCCAGATCAATCCGTCGTCATCAGGCTCGGGCAATGCGCCCTTGTTTTTCCAGCTGGCAGGTACGCCCAGGCTGTTGAGGCTGATCTGTTCAAATCGCTCTCCACCTTCCAACGACGTAAACCTGATGCCGTTCAACAGGCAGCTTTCGCCCTGCTCATTGGTGATGACCGGAACCACTGTTACACTCATTTCTCCGTCACGGGTCAGGGCCGCTACGTGGCTATCGGTATCTTTCAGATCATTGCATTCTGAGCCAATCAGTTGTTTGGCTTTACTGCGCTGGGTCAATTGTTCATCGATAAATTTTTCGTGGGATGTCATCACCCATTCCGGTTCATCGCCCCAGTCCGCTGTCTTGTAAACCGGCTCAACCCATGTTCTGTAGGCCTTGGGGAATTCCACCACACCCTGACATTTTTCGAGTAACTGCCGGGTGCGCCAGAGAATACGACTATCTTTGTATATAAAACGGTGCAGATCATAACTGTCTTCTGTAGGCAACAATACTGTACACAGTGGTTCTGCAAACCCTTCTGGCCTTGCCGGACGGCAATGCCGGTGCAACCGGCCCCAACGCTGGAACAATAAATCCACCGGGCATAGCTGGGTAATCATCCAGTCCATATCGGCGTCAATGGAACATTCAAACACCTGGGTGCTGACCAGAATATGCCCTTGGTCCCGTTTACTTTCCGGACCAAACGTCTCCAGTACTAACGCTTCTTTACGCGCACGGTCCCGATAGATAAAGCGGGAGTGAAACAGGATCAGCTGGTCATCGGTTATTCGTCCCCTGGATTTTTCCCGGAGCTGCTCAACGGTGTGCTGGGCAACATCCACCAGATTGCACACCAGACAGACCCGGGCACCGGCCTCTGCTGCCTGGATCATCCGTTCCAACAGGCAATCATCCGGCAATAGTGATGGCAGCGGTCTCAGCTCAACCTTCACACGGGTCACGGGAAGGGGCGGAAGATGCTCACGCAATGGAAATATTTCAGGTTGACCTGCGGATACATGAGTAATCAGGGGGTATGGCGCCTGGGCCGGATTGTCCGAAAGCTCAGCATCCCCCTCCCAGGCAGCAAGCAACTGTTGTTTCTGGTATTGAGGCAGTGTCGCCGACAGCAAAATGGCCGAACCGCCAGCCGCCCGTTGCTGCTTGAGAACGGCATTAAGCAAGCCATACATGTAGGTGTCATAGGCATGCACCTCATCAACGATCAGGACACTGCGACCAATGCCAAAGCCCCGAACGAATTTATGCCGCAGAGGTAGTACAGACACCAGTACCTGGTCTACCGTACAAACCCCAACCTGCCCGAGAAATACGCGTTTTTTACTTTCTGCCAGCCAATTCGCGCACTGCACCAGCGCTTCTTCCCGGCCCTGACAGGTTTGCGGCCGCCCTGCCTGACGCAGATTAATAAAGTCTTGCTGAAAACGTGCCCGACCATGGGCCAGCACCGTATTCACCGCCCCCTTAAAGATCAGCGGGGCGATCTTCTCCAGGCGACCGAGCATGGCATTGGCGGTGGCCTGGGTGGGCAGGGCAAAAATAATGCTGTCCGCCAGATTCTGCTCCAGCAATCGCCAGGCATAGGCCAGGGCCGCCTCCGTTTTACCGGAACCCGTGGATGCCTCAATCAGAGACAATCCAGACGATAATGGCAACGTATCCACCAGACATTGCACCTGACGTGGCTCAAAACCATTAAGCAAAGCAGCAATGCCGGGATAAGGCTCAACGCTGTGCCCGAGAATCCCGGACTGTTCCAGCATCCTTCGGGCGATAGCAAGACGGCGTTCAAACCAGAGCCGTAAATCATCAGTACACCGGTCGTCGTAGCTAAACCCTTCATCGCCACTGACCGACCCCAACCAGTCCGCCACCGAGCAAAATCCCGCCAGCACGGTGCCATTAGCCAGTGGTGGCGGGTCATCCGCCAAGGCCAGGCCCGCCGGAGCCAGGAATAGCTGCTCCAGAGTTTGCAACCATTGCTGTCGGTCGGCGCGAATACTTTGTAAAAACGCTTCGCTGACTTTATAGTCAAGACCAAAGGCCCGTTCCTCTTTATCACTCGCGTGAGCAATACTGCCATGGTGCCCCGCTACCGGCGCCAGCCAGCTGAACCACGCCTCCCAGCTTTTATTATCCTCATCAGACTGAAAAAAAGGGTCATCATCAACCTCAGAAAAACGCGCTTGCCAGTCATGATAAAACCAGTAAACAGCCGCCGGACCATGCCAGTAGTTGTTAGTCTCTGTTTTACTTATCCTTGACCCCAAACCACTCAATTCAGGATTAACCTTTCGCCAGACATTCGCCGCCTTTAACTGGAAGCGAAGATCAAATTTTCCGTAATCATGGAGCGCGATAAAGAACAGCAGCCATGCCCGCGCCCGGGATTCCGTCAACCCGGTTTGCAAGGTAAAACAGCGACGAAGGCTGGCGGAGCACGCCCACCACTGGTGAGCCACTGCGGCTACATCCAGACAGTGGTAGGGTAACAGATGGCAGGATGGGGCATCGTCGATGTCAGCCGTTTTATTGGCCTTGCCCCAGTAGTGATAAATGCTCATAAACAGCCCTGCCTGCTACAGATAGAGCTGGAGTATACAATGAATATCTGATCAGACAGACAATAAAATCTCCGACGATGTGGGCTATTTCATAGCATTTATTGATCTTATCAATATCCATTTAACCAGTTTGAGCGGATAGTCCAAGTGGTAAAGGAAATTCCTGTTTACATTGATCGGGCACAAACTGTCATTCATGAGGTGATTATCCCGGTACCGGAAAAAATCAGCGCGGAACAACTCGAAGAACTCATGGCAGCATCGCCACCGTTGAATGAAACATCTAAAAATCAACCTTAAATATCCGTTGTTAACTATGCGTACAATCAATCTTTCAGTATTACAACGCTACAATCGAAAGCAAATTCGTGAAGCGGCATCGAAAACAATGAGAGCTACTCAGGAAGGCCAGACCGATCAGGTTGATAGCAACGAGATAGACAGTAATAGAAAACCCGCCAACCAACCGTATGCTGGCTAGAACCCCCGGTCCAACTTCTATGTGGAACGTATGAACCGAACCTTTTGCCGTACGTCCCAGTTTTTGCATCAACGGAATGTCAGACAGTTGATATTGCTCCCCCAGTGTCAAATGATGCATTATGAGCCACCAGGTTATGTTTACCGACGAAGCTGGCAAACTCCCGGGTCACCGATGAACAATCCGGAGCGGATTTCAACATGGCATCGGATAATGGAGAAAAATCATGTTAAAATCAGAAATTCATCAAACCCAATAAAAAAATGGCCGCTATCAAAGCGGCCTCCTGAAGATTTCTCTTTACGGTAATATTTGGTTTTGTCCCTGCACACCCTCATGCGGTATTTCGGGTTCCAGAGTTCCCGTGCGGCGATATCCCGCTGTGCCGGTTTTCGTTTTTTGGGCATTTTTTTTCTCCTTTAATCAAGTTTCCCTCTGCCTGCAATGCATCTACAAAATATTCCACGAAACGCTCCGTGTGTTGCCATCAGTAAGGCACGCCATCCTAACTTACTTTTGTCATTTGCGCTTCCTTTATATCAAGGTGAATACTCTCCACCTAATTGCCGGATCACCTGGTTAAATTTCGCTATCCCGACATCAGGAATTTTATCAGCACCATGGCTTGCCAGGCTTCACCATATTCCTGCCAGTTGATCATTGACGCTGTATAGAGATGCATTTGATGAAAGACTTTGGTTAGCGCCCGGAACTTCCCCTGTTGACTGGCCTGTCTCAATCCATTCAAATAACTGTCACGGTGAACCGTTGGCATAATCAGCTTGTGTAACCCCGCTGAGTGCATTTCGGCATTCATCATGATACGGGATAGTCGGCCATTACCATCATCAAATGGGTGACATTCACTCACCAGAAACTGCATAAAAATTGCTTTTTTCAGACCTGCCGATAGCTGCTGCCCTATCTCCAGCCCCTGGGCTAACGTGCCTTGCAGTTCTTCCGGCGTAACGAAAAGAGTATCTCCCGCCTTGTTTGGTTTCTCTTTAAACACACCCGGTCGCTTTTCCATACGGTGATCCATCATTAGCGCGTGGCGTGTTGTTAACAGCTGAAACAACGCCTGAACCGTATCCGGTGTTGCCAGCATCTCCTGGTAATCACTGACAAGATCATAGACAGCCATAATATCGTGACTATCTTCATGGCGGTTATTGATGGTTTCACGGGAGAACACTATCGTTTCTGCTTCATCAATTTCGAACTCTGTGCCTTCTATATAATTTGAAAAATAACTTTCAAAAAAAGGGCTCCTCGCCGTTTCATATGGATTTCTGGATATCTCCCACGGAGCTGGCGATCAGGTAAATCATCGTTATGAACGTGCCTGTGTTCCGATAACCTTTAGCTCTTGCTCTGGCCGCTTTGAACAAGCTGTTTAACCCTTCCATACGGGCATTGGTATAGGTTGAATACCAGCGCTGCAGAATCTTGTCGGCATGTTGCTCCACCGTTTCCAGTGCTTTGCGCACAGACTCCAGTATCTCAACCTCACCCAACCGTTTCCGCACGTAATTGATAAAGTGGCTAAGACGCCAGCGAGCCGCCCTGATCGTTTCAGCCTTACGGATCCAACGTAGTTTTTCTTTGAATACCAGGCCGTTCCCGTATGTAAATCACTGGATTCCAGTTCGGCAAGTGCGTCAACCTGCTTTTCAGTCAATGGGCCATCAGCTTTCTTCAGAATGGTCCAACGAAGCTCTTTCGGTATGTGTTGTAACTTACGTTTTGCATTGCGGACGTCGTCTAATGCCGTGGTGAACAGTTGCTCAACATAAAACCAGATGAAACCAGATGAAACCAGTCAATAGTCACATTGGCATTGGGAAGCTCCTCTTGAGTAGCCGCCAGGAATGCTTTGGACATGTCACAAATCACCTTAAGAAAATTGTCTGCCTTGCCCTGATGGTCCTCGAGGAAGGCCCTGAAATCCTTCACCGTTTGCTTGCCCTTGCCCAGCGTAGCAAACAGTACAGGCTTGTCGGTACGATCCATATCGATGAAGACCGTCACATAGTTGTGGCCTCGTTTTGAAGCAGTCTCATCAAGACCGATGGCTTTCAGTTCGGACAGGTTCATCTCCTGAAGAACTCTGCTGACGTAATGCTTGATAACCGGCCAGATGCGTTTATCGGCGACGCCAATGTATTCGGCACAAGCCTTTACCGGCATTTCCCGAGACAACATTAACAGCGCCTGCTCAAACAGAAGTGTGGACTTGCTGCCAGCTCGGGCCCAGGAAACATTGATACGACAGACACCATGTTCTTCACAGTTGGTTCGAGGCACTTGTGCAGTGATGAGGCAATGATGCTGGAAGAAGTTCAGGTGCCGCCAGGTCATTGATTTGAAATCATGTGCAGGACACACAACAGGGGCAAGGGTAGAGACTACCACGATCAGCGGCTAAATTGAGCGTGAGCACGCTGGGCCTGGTTGATGTATCCAGATGCTGGTCAACCAGTTTCCATGGGAATTGTAAGCCGAGGCCGAGTATAAAAACCTGATTTTCATTCATGACTGGTACTACTTCTGATGAGGCAAAAAGAGCCGGAATTCTCTCAGATATTTCATGAGGAAATCCACACTAAAGGACGAGGAGCCTCATTTTTCAAAAGAACCTACAGAAGTATTTCTATTGGTCGAACTAACTTAAGGTCTAAAATCTCAACACACCCGGGCAACACCCCCCCCACAACATCAGATAGCCAGCCAGTCAGCTAAAGCAACAATATTTTCTGCTGGTTCAGGGTAAAACAGATCCAAGAAGCAAAGCATATATGGATTACCAAAATCAAAGAAACAGGCTCGTTGACTGGATCCGTTCCCAGCTGACCGGAAACCTGGATAACGGTGGACACTTAATTGGTACCTGAATCCGTAAGGTTTTGATTGCACCGGAAGAATTTTACCAATTTAATAT
>NZ_JAHHPO010000185.1 GCF_024606365.1 Endozoicomonas sp. ONNA2 | reverse complement strand
AGGGGAAATGCTCTGCACCACGGTTGAGGGTAGTTTGTATGGTGATATGCATGAAGGATATGAAGACAACCCCAAGGTCCTCAGGGACGGGATTAAAGAGTTAAGGAAGAAGAATGGAGAGTTCTTTGAAGTCAAATTAACTGAGTACACTATGATGGGGCCTCCATCATATATCCAGTTTTACAATTGGCCATCAAGCGTCAAGCAGTTGATGTTTGGCTTTCCGCATTTAGAGAATTTGTGTTTCGATATGAAGTTCCCTGAATCCCTATGATAGGGAAAGGAGTCAAATGGAATCGTATTATAATGAATTAATGAGATATTTGTTTGGTACCGGATCTAAAAATTGTTTTGCAATTTTATCCTTCATACATTTAGGTAAAGCCATACCATCTATACCGGATATGGCTTCATGAAACCTGTCGGCATTCATTCCATATTTGTGGTTCAAACATCGTTTAATTGATGCATAAGCCAAAGCTTGAAGTGAAAGAAAACGTGTACACTGCAATTGTCGATGAGCTTTTTTAACCGCAAGTATAAGCATATGCCTGAAGTTATCACCGCTTTTCCAATCGATATCAAGTATGTTTTTTTCCACACCTTCAATACACAGGCGTTTGCATTGTTCATCATCAAAGGAGCCGATAAGGTGATTGAGATGACTGTAACCGCCCAATTCTAGCAGCAACAAGCATAGAATATGATTATTACAAGTGTAATTATCTCTTGCCCAGGAAAATATGACTGTAAGGTCCCAGAGTAATTTCTCTCTCGCTTTTCCTCTTTCCTCTCTATTGGAAAACAATGGACTGAAGACTGTTTTGGCTAAGGTTTCTTCCTGTAACAGACATACGATTATTTCATTTCTGTTTTGTTGCGCATGAAAAGCACAATCAAACAATTTCACATTATTTTCCACCGAGGCTGCTCCCCTTGCAATCAGCAACTTGACAGCATCGAGATGCCCACCCCGAATAGCGGCCAGCATTGGTGTTTTTTTCCATTCAATGTTCCCTTCAAAGTCATGAGTGATCGGAACGCCTTTTTCTAAAAGTATGTGCAGCAGCTCAACATCACCAATGGAGGCTGCAAAAATAACCAGGTTATAATGATCCTTGTTTAACTTCAGATGGTAAGATTCGATCAGCTTCCTTAGTAGGCTTGGTTCCTGCTCCTCGGCCAAATGTTTTAACAGTTCGTCAGCAGGCGAGTTGTTTTTCAGTAATACATCCAGAGTCCTGCTGTCACAATTATCATATGCTTGGCGGACTAGCTGACTGTGCCTTTGATCAAAGGTTATTTCATTACTGATCATCCATTGAACATGATCAGTATTCTGCTCCTGAACATATCGCTGCAGCAGCAGACTGGCGACGGGTTCAGTCCGGGCGATCTTTCTTCCCAGGATGGCAAGTGGTTCATACAAAAAACCGGATATCAAAGACAAGGCCCAGCGACCATTATCAACAATATAAGACCAATGATTTGCCCGGCCGATCCTGGAACCTTCGTTTCTGGCCTGGTCTTTGCCCGGTGCGAGGGGAACTCCCTCACCTGTCGAAGTAGTCACTTGATGAGGGACGGCCAAGTTGGCGATCATAAATCTCAACTCCTGAAGAACGCAACATTTTAGGACTATGGTAGGTATTTTTTATCACGGCTTTTGTTCTTCTGAATTTCAGACAGCGATAGTCTGCTTGAGTTCCCCTCTTCAGCAAAATTGCCGTGAACCTGTTCAGTGTTTTTATCTGTACCTGAATCCGTAAGGTTTTGATTGCACCGGAAGAATTTTACCAATTTAATAT
>NZ_JAHHPO010000184.1 GCF_024606365.1 Endozoicomonas sp. ONNA2 | reverse complement strand
TAAATATCCTATTATCGGGATGATCGTTCGACCGATTCTGTCGCCCTGTGTAGATGAGTTACGGGATATCCATCAAAAGACCAGCCAAAAAAAGGATAGCCTTGCCGCCTGTTACCTGTCCAAGGTAGTTTTAAGCGCAGAAGCCCGGACAAGGACAAGCCATTCAAACTGCGGCACACTGGTCGAAAAATAGTTAAATGTTACAACATAATCAGGTGGCTTTAATGGATGGAGTCTCCAAGGGGCAGAGGAATCAATCTCCGGAGGCGACCGGTCAGGTCGACAAACTGACGCTGCAAGGACAGCACAACGACAAGACGGTGGATACCACTGAACAGGGAACGGCGATACCTGAGCAGCCCATCCTGCAGCACGAAGAAGCGGGTTTATGGGAGCGGCAGGTATCAATAGCGGCTGACTCCGATGTGGACTGGTCCGACGATGAATATGATGGCCATACTTCCGGGTTCGATAGTGATACCAGCAGCAGCGATGATGACTTTAGCCTTCCTGGCTATGGCGGCAGCCTGAATGCCATTGGCCGCCGGGAAGATGGGAATGAGGCGGAGATTGTCTTTGAGGGGCACGAAGATGTCGACAGTTCATCAGGCTTTGACAGTGAGTCCTTAACCGGCAGTTGTGACAATTTACCACTGCAGGAGCTGGCAACGAAACAGCTACCGGAAGCCATTTCACTGGGCAAAATGCCAGATCCTTCCAATGCAACCAACAGTGAAATTCTGATTGATGACGACGAACCCGCCATCGGCCGGGCGCTCAAGGTGGTCAGATACTTGCCAGAGGGTCAGAACAGGAAGGGGTTGATAATCCGCAGCCGCAGTATTGATTCCAGTGATGATGATGCGAAGGCGGCGTATGATGCTGATTGTCTGGAGGCCGAGATCCTGAACTCCCTGGCCGCCCTGGAAAGCGACAATGTTATCAATTTTCATGGCTTCAAGGGAACCATTGACCCACAGACCTACACCACGCATCTGTGCACCAGGGATGGGGGGTTGACGATGACCCGGGCGATCACCCGGGTAGAATCCGACAAGCTGGTTCCCACAATCATCTCCTGGTTATTTGATCTGGCCCGGGGTCTGGCGGTGCTGAAACAGAACCACATTCTGCACCGGGATATCAAGCCAAGCAATCTGCTGGTTGATATGGATGAAAATCGCCTGCGAATTGCCGATTTTGGTAATGCCCACCAAGTGATTGACTACCGCTTTCCATCCGATGCATCGGGCTCTGAACTCTATTCAGCGCCAGAGGTGAAGGCAAGAAAGCCACAGTATTACAGTGCCGACATATACTCCGCTGGCATCTCCCTTGTCGAGATTATGATGAATGCAAACTTACTGACTGTGCACACCTGGCAAGAATTTTCCAGGCACTACCAGCAGAGATTACCGGTAACACTCGCTGAACCCCATTGCCAGCAACCCTCAACCCATGTGCTGGCAGAACTGATTAACGGAATGATTGAGAAAGATCCCGATCAACGTCCTGAGGCGGAAACCATTATTGGTAAACTGCAGGAGCACCGTTGGCAATCTTGAAGCCAATCCGGCCAACTACTTATTGGTGGCAATTTAGCCCTGCTTTTTTGCGATATGACTGAACCTTTTTTTATGACCGTTTAATCAGATATTACTACCATTTCCTTTCAAGCAGGCACAGCAACCCGGGAGTAATTACCACGCAGGGCAGTTCACCCCGGGATAGCCTCCCGGAAGGTGTGTGGCATTTTCATTATGGCTGGTTACTGAAAAACCGGACTACCAATGCCCATGACACGTCATGCGCAATTGGACATTTGTAACTATTCAGCACCCAGCAAAGGCATATTACTGTAATTCTGAACAGCTCT
>NZ_JAHHPO010000183.1 GCF_024606365.1 Endozoicomonas sp. ONNA2 | reverse complement strand
TGATTCGGTCAATAGTACTGATTCGGTCAATAGTACTGATTCGGTCAATAGCACTGATTGACTCTAGAAAAAGGGTAATGAATGGCGGCCCGGATACCGATCCGGCACCACGGAAACTGGCAAAAATTGAGCCATCCACCATCCGTGAAGACAGAGATGCCCTGGATTGTTATGCTGCTGAGAGCGACGGCATAAAATGCCTGAGATATCTACTCTCCAGGAAAGTCAATATCAAACACGCTGATGACAGTGGTAAAACAGCGCTGCATTATGCTGCCGAGAAGGGGCACCTACTCTGTCTGGTGCATCTGATCTTTAATGGAGCGGATATCAACCATGCTGACAAGAGTGGAAAAACCGCGCTGCATTATGCAGTCTTTAACAAAGATGAAAGATGCCTGGAACATTTATGCAAGAAATACCAGCATATCACGCCCAATAATGCCAATCGTGCCCTGCGATTGGCCATCGATGAAAATTATCAGAACAAAAGCACAGATCTACTGGTTGATAGAATACGCCTGGATGATCAGGACGAAACTGACGGTAAAACACTCCTGCACTACGCTGCAGAAAAAGGCGGCAGTTATCTGGCAAAATTGCTATTGAAAGACAATTCCGCAAAATGCATCAATATTTACGATATTAAAGGCAGGACACCCCTGCACTGTGCAGCTGTGGCAGGGCAAGGCAGTTGCATTCAGACACTACTCTATGATGTGCATGAAGAAGTCAAACAGCTGTTGGTCAAGAAGAAAGTCAAGAAAATAATGAAGTTGCGCCAAGGGGTAATATGCATCAATGCTAAAGATAATAATGGCGACACGGCACTGCTGCTGGCTGCTCAACACAGTCATAAATCATGCGTAAAAGAACTGATTAAGGCTCAGGCTGATGTACAGGAAAAAAATGAATCCGGTATGACGCTACTGCATTTTATAGCCAGATCAGAGCATAAAATTGACTGGCTGGATATCCAGCATTACAAGTATGCCAAAGAAGATGTCACGAAACCGGATTTGAATGGAAATACGCCGCTGCACTATGCAGCCTATCACGGTAATAAAGTATTTCTGACAAAGATCTGCACAGACTTTAATAAAGTAATAGATTTCAAGACTACGACTAATGATAAAGGCGCCACACCACTGCATTTGGCTATTCAGGGAGACAACGACGATTGCCTGATAAAACTGCTCGAATTCATAAAAACAGACGATGAAAGACTTTCGGAGTTATTTTTGTATGCTGCAGGTCACGGCAAAATCAATTGCCTGAGAAGGCTTAAAGAAGATTACCGGGCCAGGGTAGATATCAATCACCGAAGTCAAAATAATATGACCCCCTTGCACTATGTGGTCAAAGATGATTGTTGGGTCAACAATAATTCCGCCAATCAGTCTCAGGTAGAAGGGTATAGACGCTGTCTTCAATATCTACTGGACGGTAAAGCCAAAATCAATATTGGCAATAACGAAGGCAAGACACCATTACATCTGGCTGTCGAGGCAGGCAATATTGAGTGCCTGGTCACGTTGCTGGACGAAACAGAAAATAGAGTGAACATCCATGCTACGGATAAATGGGGCAATAAACCTCTGGCATTGGCTAAACACCCTGATAGCATAAATGCCCTGAAGGATGCCATGGAAAAAGTCAACAACCCTCCGGATCAACCGCTGTATTATCGCAACAATTATTTTAAAGAACCAGGCAATCAGGGCAACTGCGAAAATGAACAGGTTCACAATCAAGGCAATACCGTTAACTCGGCCAGTCCTGTTCGCTATCAGGAAAAATTGTTGACCAGTAACCATGCAGTGAACCTTATTAGCTACCAGGAAAAGTATCCGGAATGTAACTTTATCCCAATTACTGAAGACAACTCTGTTTTTGTTTTAGCAAGAGATTTTTTTGATATGATTACCGGTAACTTTGAAGATGCCATTTTTGGATATTCCGGGATTAGAGGAAATCCCAAAAACAGAAATTATGAAGAGCTGAAAAAAATCTACGTTCCTATACAGTTTGTAAATAACTCTAACATGAATTATTTACCACTGGATGGCTATCCTTTTCATATTGAAGGCACAAAAAACAGAATTATGGAATTTTTACATAAATATGCAGCAAGGGGGTTTCATTTCAGGGCAAAAAGCATTGATCCAAATGAACCTGACACCAAAGTAAGTGTAAATATAAAGTTATGTCTTGAGAATCCTGATCTGATAAGCATAGTGAGAGATTTTTTCACTGCGCCCTTTAAATATACAATTGCTCAAATATCATTAGACCATATCGGGCAATTTATTGAGCATCCTGACTTCCAGAGATTACTGAATAAAATTTGTGATGTTTTCAATACTGATGATCTTAAAGAAAAGCTTCAGAAGGAAGTGGTTAAAATTGTAAAAGAACACCAGAAAAATTTGGGTGGCAAACCAGTAGAACAAACTGCAAAAATAACATTTGATGGTTTCGATGGTATTATCAATGCCATTCGTAAACAGTTAAAAATGGGGAGTATGACTGAAATTAACGAAGTATTATTGAAAAATAACTTTAGCCATTGCAGTGGTCCTGTCAATTTACTGCATAACATCAAGAGAGATCAGAAAATTCAAATTGAATTTGACCGGTTTGAGTCATCAAACAGGCCAGCGCGTTTACAGATCAACTCCACCGGCAGCCAGGCATATTTCAAAGACCTGTTGGAAGTATTGAAGGTGCTGTTTAAAATGGACTATCAGGAAAGCGGAGGGCAGGATTTGTTTGAGTCGAATGACTAGGATGGCACTTGATGAGGTGCTTTTGATGAATGTATTGATCAAGGGTTTTATCGGAACCACAACTTTCAGGATGATAAGTAGTCAGAAAATAGGATTTCATTTGGTTAACTACTTAAGGAGTTGTCTGGAAATAACTTCTTTATTTTCATTGCCTGACTGGACTGAGCTTGCCGAAGTTCGGTGGCACGACCCTTCGACAAGCTCAGGGTAAACGGAAATCGGGAACTTATTAAAAGGCAATTCCTTAAGGAGCTTTTGGCACTTGGGGCGACGATGGCTCTGAGCCCGGCAGAAAGCCGCCCGGCCACCGGTATTGTTCTTATTGAAAGGATAGCAATATCTGGATGACCTCTTCTTTGTGGCCTTCATCGATAGCTAGCTGGATAGCCCTGCGGCCTGACTTATCCGTCTCTTCGGCCAGGGAAGGTTCAATCTCCAGCAATGCCCGGATGGCCTCTGTGTTGCCATTAAAAGCAGCCAGGTGGAGAGCCGTTTGGCCATTGTTATCCTTCTCTTTGGCCAGGGAGGGGGCAGGGGGCTGAAATGACTGGATGGCTTCTGTGTGGCCTCCAATCGCAGCTGCAGGAAAACCAGCTGCCTGGATCACCGTGCTGACTGTCTTATTCTTCTTTTTGGTCAGGGAGGAGGCCATTGCCAGCAATGTATGGATGGCCGCTGCCTGTCCTTTGGCAGCAGCCAGGTGGAGAGCCGTTTGGCCACTGCAATCCTTCTTTTTGGCCAGCGCGGGGTGAATCTCCAGCAATGTCCGGATGGCCTCTGTGTGGCCTTTACCAGCAGCT
>NZ_JAHHPO010000182.1 GCF_024606365.1 Endozoicomonas sp. ONNA2 | reverse complement strand
GGTAATGACTACCTGATGACCATCGCAACTCAAGTCAGCTGATATAATCCTGCCTTTATGGACAATATTGAATTGCTCTGCCCAGCTGTGATCGGCATTACAGGCAAAGATTTTTGCAGTATGGTGTTTATCCCAGGTCAATATATGATGGCCCCGGGCGATGAAGCTGCTCATGGCGGTGAAAGGGGGTTCGGGTTCGACCCAGGAATAATAGCTAAAATCAGCTTGTTGATTCCATTGGCCGTTCCCGGTGAAGCCAAAGATTGTCCCGGTACTGTTGTTTCTGAAGATCACTGTATGGTCGCCATGGGTGCTAATGCTGGCGTTATTGACATAAAGTGTATCAATAATGCGTTTTTCCAAAACCGGTTCGAACTCTCGACAGCCCGCCATCAGTTGACTCACGGTGAAAAACAGGGCCGGGGAGAAGTATTTCCCTTTTTGTACTGTACAGGTTTTACGACCGTCGTCTTTTGTTTGCCCTGCAGGGTCCCGGGTGTAAAATTTATTGGCTACCGTTGCATCCGTGGTAAATTGTCCGAGCCAATTTTGCAGGTCAGTATCAGGGATATCCCGGGCAATCTCTTTGAATTGGTTCTGCCGGTCTGCTGCCAATTTTGCAAACCACGATCTGGCCAGCAGTTGTTCATCGGTGATTAGCCGGTTTAAGTAGGTACACGTTTTTGCGGTGGCGAGAATATCCCGTAAAGGCAAGTAGCCTAGCAGCTTGAGCATGGGAAGCTGTGGCAAATGCAGTAATGAACATGGGGCTTGGCAGGGCGCAACCGACATACCGTTGCTGCTCCCCACACAACACGACGGCGTGGCACAGTCCATAGTGCTGCCAAAACGGCGGCTGGTGTTCACGGTAACGGAAGATTCCATGGTTCATTGGCCTCGTCAGGTGATTGCTGATCAGACGTCTTGGATGGCATAGCCGGGCAAAAGTTCAAGGTATCTGCACACCGGGGAGGTGGTGCTGGATCTTCACGATACAGACGCCAGATTTTAATCTTGCCCAGCTCTTCGCTGACGGTCACCACATGACTGCTGTTGGCGCTGAATTCTGCCGAATAAAGCCAGTATGAATGGGACAGGGTGGCTTTTGCTATCCAGTTGTTATCTTCAGTGCAGCCAAGGATCACGACGCTACCATTACAATCATTGATAACTGCATGGGAGCCGTCGTGGTTGAATTTGGCGGTATAAATCCCATCCCCAGGCGGAATATCGGCGCTTGATATCCAGTTGTCACCAGCACAAGTGTGGATTTTGGCATGGGTATTATACCGCCAATAATCTATCCTGTAAGGTCGAAGATAGGTCAGGATATGGCGGTTATCAGCGCTGAATTCGCAAGAGTTGATCCGATGGTTATGGGTAATGACCTGTTGTCTTGACCAGTTCCCAAGGTCTGCATCATACCGGTAGATTTCCGCCGTGCAATCCTCACTGGTGGTTACTGCATAGCGGCTGTCGGGACTAAAGTCGGCAGAGCGAACCTTCCCGGCATGGATAACGATTTTTTTTTCCTGCCAGCGGTTGTGGCTATCACAACTGAGGATTATGGCGCTGTAATCGTCACTGGCGGTCATTGCATGGCGGCTGTCAGGGCTAAAGATGGCTGAGCAGATCCCTCCGTAGTGGAGAATCGAGGTTTTTTCTGACCAGCGGTTTCCGGGGTTGCTGCTGTATATCTTTACGGTACGGATGGCTTCTCTATCGTTACCACAATTGACGGTGATGATAGAGGAGCTATCGGGGCTGAATTCAGCGGAAACAACCCCCTCTTCATGCTGCAGGGTGTCTCTCTCCAGCCACTTGCCATCAGCATCACGCCCATAGATCTTTGCGGTGCGATCTTTACTTGCAGTCACTACCAGGCTGCTATCAGGGCTGAATGTTGCTGAACAAACAGCCGCAAGATGGGTAATCGTCTTTGTTAATGTCCAGCGGGCCGCCACCTGGTCAAATGAAAAGATTTTTGCACTGCTATCTTCGCTGGCCATCACTGCATGGCGGCTGTCGGGACTGAACGTGGCCGATCTGATCCAGTCGGCAGCACTGATGTTGAGTTTTTCTGACCAACTGCCTTCGGCGTTATAGCTATTGATGATCATGGTCAGATCTGAGCGGCTCAGTATATGGCGGTTGTCAGCGCTGAATTTGGCCGGCATGACCCACCTTTCATGGGCTACAGGAATTTCCTGCGGTCCCTCAGGTGCCCGGACATGAATTCTGGCTTTAGGAAAATCACGGGGAGTGGAAGTCACCACAAAAACGTGTACCTACTTAAACCGGCTAATCA
>NZ_JAHHPO010000181.1 GCF_024606365.1 Endozoicomonas sp. ONNA2 | reverse complement strand
ATGCCAAAGTGCCTGAAGCCATGAAGCAACAGTGGCAGCATCACATGACCGATTATCTGGAGCGTCGTGAGGCGCTGGTTGGCCTGGTGTTGTTGATGGATATTCGCCATCCGATGAAAGCGTTCGATCAGATGATGCTTAACTGGAGTGTGAGTGCTAACTTACCACTTCACATACTGCTCACCAAGGCCGACAAGCTAAAGCACGGTGGTTCCAAAAAGGTTTTGAACGCCGCAAAAAAGGATCTGTCCCGATTCCCGCTGGTAAGCGTTCAGTTATTCTCTTCGCTCAAGAAAACCGGTGTTGATCAGCTCGCTATGAAACTGGATGAGTGGTTTCTTGCGCCTGAGCCTGATGAATTTTATGACGGGCAGCTGGAATCTGATGATTAGCAAGGAAGACCGTCTCCCGGTGTGGTGGACAAAGCCCATTAAGTCTGGACTAAAATCTCGCCTGAGTTGGCAGGTATGGTCAGTTCAAGGATGCCATCTGAAGTATCAATGCCCTCTTCCTTTTTCATTGGAAACGAAAAATACCCTTGCTCGAGTCCCGTCTGCCATAGGGGAAGCAATAGCTTCTGAGGTGTGGTTCCACGGTTTAATGCACAGATCACGCGCTCACTATTCAGGCAACGGGCAAAGGCAATAACATCGCCTTGTGCAAAGAGCCACTGCACACTGCCTGACTGCAATGCCGGGCACTGGTTGCGCAGGGCTGTCAACTGTTTGATAAACGCCACCATATCCTGCCGGGACTCCAGCCTTTCCCATGGGAAACAGCGGCGGTTATCCGGGTCATGCCCACCTTCCAGGGCGACTTCCGTGCCGTAATAGAGACAGGGTACACCGGCCCAGCAGAACAGAAAGATCAGGGCACAGCGTAGCGTTGCCTCATCACCATTAACCATGGTCAAAAAGCGCATGGTATCGTGACTATCGAGCTGGTTAAGTTGGCAGAGTTGGTTGCGCCAGGGAATTTTTGCCATGGCTTCTTGCAACCATCCGGCAAACTCCTCTGCTTCAATACGACAGGGTGCCAAGGCAATATCCAGACCCGCAAAGAAAGCCCGAACGGGGTGGGCAAAGCCGTAATAATTCATTGCCCCGTCTTCCTGATCCCCCTGTAGCCAACGGGTTGCCTCGAAAAAGTGCTCACCCAGTACATAGCATTGTGGACTTTCGGCCTTGGCTGATGCCCGAAAAGCCCGGACGTAATGGGCGTTGTTCACTGCGCCTTCCCCTTCTCCCAGCATATGAATAACATCAAAGCGCCAGCCATCGATAGCATAGGGCTGCCTTAGCCAGTGCCGAATCACCGA
>NZ_JAHHPO010000180.1 GCF_024606365.1 Endozoicomonas sp. ONNA2 | reverse complement strand
TCCGCTGATCAAGCGGGGCTCACACCTGTTTGCGGCCGTTTCTGATCCTTCCAACCTTCAGGGACTGGATGAAATCCGTTTTAGTACCGGCCTGACCATTCATATGGTCCTGTCGGAGCCTGACAGTCTGGAGAGAATGATTGATATTTCCCTGGATGACACCGCTGACATGTTTGCAGACGACGATGGGATGGTCGATCTTGAAGATCTTGAAGTCAGTGCGGTTGATGATTCAGGAGATGATACCTCGGGAGCCAGCGGCGGCGACGGAGACGATGACACGCCGGTAGTAAAGTTCGTCAATAAAATGCTGCTGTCCGCCATCAAGGGCGGGGCATCGGATCTGCACTTTGAGCCCTATGAAAAAGCCTATCGGGTTCGTTTCAGAACCGACGGCGTGCTCCATGAAGTGAATCGTCCCCCGGTCACCCTTGGGTCCAGGATTGCATCACGACTGAAGATCATGTCGGCCATGGATATTTCCGAGCGCAGAAAGCCTCAGGATGGCCGGATAAAAATGAAACTGTCGAAAAGCAAGGCCATCGACTTTCGGGTCAACACGCTGCCGACGCTCTGGGGTGAGAAAATCGTACTGCGGATCCTCGACCCTTCCAGCGCCAAAATGGGGATTGATGCCCTGGGCTACGAAGAAGAACAGAAAGCGATGTACATGACGGCCCTGCACCAGCCACAGGGCATGATTCTGGTCACCGGACCCACCGGCTCGGGTAAAACGGTATCGCTCTATACCGGTTTGAATATTCTCAATACCAATGAGCGGAACATTTCCACTGCGGAGGACCCGGTGGAAATCAACCTGGAAGGTATTAACCAGGTGAACGTCAACCCCAAACAGGGTATGGACTTCAGCCAGGCGCTGCGGGCTTTCCTGCGTCAGGATCCGGATATCATCATGGTGGGTGAGATACGTGACCTGGAAACGGCCAATATTGCCATCAAGGCGGCCCAGACCGGCCACATGGTCATGTCCACCCTGCACACCAACAGTGCGGCAGAGACCCTGACCCGTTTGCAGAACATGGGGGTTCCTTCATTTAATATCGCAACTTCCGTCAGCCTGATTATTGCCCAGCGCCTGGCACGAAGACTGTGCAGCCAGTGTAAGGAAAAGGTGCAAATCCCAAAAGAAACCCTGCTGGAAGAGGGCTTTACCGAGAAGCAGGCTGACTCCGCCGAGATTTTTGGCCCTAAAGGCTGTGAAAACTGCAAGAACGGTTACAAAGGTCGGGTGGGTATTTATGAAGTGGTGTCAATCACCCCCGGCATGCAGCAGATCATCATGGCCGAAGGCAACTCTCTGGAAATCTCGGAACAGGCGCAAAAAGAGGGCTTCAACAACCTTCGCCAATCCGGGCTATTGAAGGCGCTGGAGGGTGTCACCAGTCTCGAAGAGGTGAACCGGGTAACCCAGGATTAACCGTGAACCACAAAGACACGAAGACACAAAGTTTTTTTGGGCTTGCCTGAGCTACGCTCAGCAAAGAAAAAGTCTTCCTTTGTGTCTTTGTGCCTTTGTGGTTCCTTTCTTTTTATGGCCGTTCGCAACGAGCTCACACAGACTCACTCCCCAAAGACAGCAGCGTAGCGTTGCCACCAACCGCCGTGGTATTGATCGACAACGTCTGTTCGGTTGCAAACCTCTGCAAATAGTTTGGCCC
>NZ_JAHHPO010000179.1 GCF_024606365.1 Endozoicomonas sp. ONNA2 | reverse complement strand
ACGGCAGACATTAAGCACACAGGATTCACAATAAGTCGATTCGTCGCCAAAGAGCCTTTCCTCTTCCATACGAACCAATGGTAAAGCCGATTGTTCGCATACACTGCATCGGCGTTTATCAAGCCATGTTTCACTCTGGCCATCAAGGTGTCGGGTGATGCATCCCAGGTGGAAAACGTGAGGTTCCGGTCTACAAGACGTTTTGACCAGGGAGTGCCCACCAAATTGTCCTCTGGTATCCTCGTCATTTATACAAATAGCAGAACAACCAAGTGATAAGCCTGCCATGTTAGCTGAGACACCATTCATCGATTTGACCCACTTTATGTCTGAAGTTTGTGAATAGGACAACAATCAACAGAAATAATTCAATAAATACAAAATTTAGAATAAGACGATTGTCGTTAAAAACCCTGAGTCACAGGAGAAAGCAGGACGATTACCGGGCCCCATGTTTCTTGAGGAGTTCCTGACATGCAGTGTGACCTTTAATGGTAGCCAGCTCGAGAGCCGTATGGCCGGGGTCTGTCTTCTCATTGACTTTGATGTCGGGAGTGGCCAGCAATATCCGGATGACCTCTGTGTGGCCATTAAAAGCAGCTTCATGCAGAGCCATCCAGCCCTTGCTGCACTTATCATTAACCAGGGAGGGATCAATGGCCTGCATTACCCGGATGATCTCTGCGTGGCCTTGATAAGCAGCCATTGTCAGAGCCGTGTTGTTTACGTTATTCCTGGCTTTGGCCAGGGAGGGGTCTTTGTTCAGCAATGTTCGGATGGCCTTTGTGTGGCCTTGGTGAGCAGCGAAGTGGAGAGCCGTATTGCCATGGTTATTCCTGACTTTGGCCAGGGCGGGGTCGATGGCCAGCAGCCGGATGGCCTCTGTGTGACCACGAAGAGCAGCCAGGTGCAGAGCCGTATTGCCATTGTTATTGATGGCTTTGGCCAGGCAGAGGGCAATGTCCAGCAATATCCGGATGACCTCTGTGTGGCCCTGATGAGCAGCCAGGTGCAGAGCTGTGCTGCCATCGTTATCCTTGTCTTTGGCCAGGGAAGGATCGATGGCCAGCATTTCCTGGATGGTCTCTGTCTGGCCCTCAGAAGCAGCCACGTGCAGAGCCGTTCTGCCATTGTTATTCTTGGCTTTGGCCAGGGAGGGGTCAATGTCCAGCGATACCCGAATGGCCTCTGTGTGGCCTTCAAGAGAATCCAGATAGAGAGCCGGGTTGTCATTGTTATTCTTGGCTTTGGCAAGGGAGGGGTTAGTGGTCAGCAATTCCCGGATGGCCTCTATGTGTCCTTCAATAGCAGCCAGGTGTAGAGCCGTGTCGCCATTGTTATTCCTCGCTTCGGTCAAAGAGGGGATAATGTCCAGCAATTCCCGGATGGCCTCTGTGTGGCCTTCAAACGCAGCCAGATGCAGAGCCGTGTTGCCACTGTTATTCCTGACTATGGCCAGGGAGGGGGCAATGGTCAGCAATGCCCGGATGGCCTCTGTGTGTCTCTTGATGGCAGCCAGGTGGAGAGCCGTGTTGCCATTGTTATTCCTGGCTTTGGCCAGGGAAGGGTCAATGGCCAGCAATGCCCGGATGGTCTCTGTGTGGCCTTGAAGAGCAGCAATGCGCAAGGCACGATCAAGCTCGTTCGCTCCCAGATTGATCAGGTATTCAAGGCACTGCGTTTCCCCCCGTTCGGCGGCTTCGCGCAGGGCGTTATTAAGGGTAGGTTGGCCGGGTTGAGTTTTGATAATGTATTCAAGCAGTTCAACATTGCACTCCCGGATAGCGGTGAACACTACGTTATTGATATTCGCCCCGGCCCGGATCAGCATTTCGAAGTCCCCGGTGCGGCGCTGACGGGCAGCAATGTGCAGGGGTGTCTCACCCTCATGATCGGCGGCATTGA
>NZ_JAHHPO010000178.1 GCF_024606365.1 Endozoicomonas sp. ONNA2 | reverse complement strand
TCACCTCACAAAACTGAATTTTTATCCTCAATTTTCTGCCATCCTCGCTACGGGGACGCCCAGTCGGGCGCTATTCTCGGACAGCCTCCTGGCAGTGATGCTAATTCACCGGACTGTCAAAACGGCAACTTTAAGGGCCTGGAACGATCAGTACTGACCATAAATGATCAGGAAAAACATCTTTCATGATGCTGAAAAACAGTCTTTAACGAGGGCTAAGAGACGGTTTGTGAAACTTTTCATTCCCATTGCTGTCCAATACAAAATATAAATATTTAAGGAGAATTAGCATGCAAGCTATGGGCGATAAAATACTGGACGCCTCGACTTCATCATCTCAAAGGGCTGACATAAGCAATAATGACAAAAGCGTATGTGGCACCTGCTAAGAGGAACGCGATAAGAAATTCCTTGCTATTCAACATGATATTCAATTTCTTCTTGGCAAATTTACCAATCGCATTGAAGACAGGAACATTGCCCCCTTGGTGACTAATCATCACGCAATCCTGACTGAAGACAGTTTGAAAGCAGCCCTGGAAAACGCTGCAGAAACCCTGGATGTTCGTCAGGCCAGGGAATCTCTTGAATTGTCACCGTCCGAAACCGTCTCTCAGGCAGTTGCCGAAAAAGTATTGCGTGGTGTCTTGCAAAAAGCCATAGCCAAGGTTATGACAGACCGCGAATACCAGAATACCCTGAAATTTACCGAGTTTTTTTTCCGCCATGGCAACGTTAGCAAAGAGCTGGCAAATATGGCCCTGCAAATTTGTTTTCTCGCTGATGAGTTAACGTATGCACAAGAATTGAATACAAAATACGGAGCACAACTTGAGGCTCCTGCTTTTCGGGCAGTCCTGCAGCAAATGGCCCAAACATTGAATACAACAAGAACCAATACGTCTTTACATATTACAAAAATCACTATGCTATTCGAACTGGCCATGCCTGACGACGCCGTTCACACCATTGCCAAAGATATCCTGACGGAAGTACTGAAAAATGGGATAACTCAGGCCGAGGATTTAACCTCTTCCGGCAGATTACTCGACATCCTGGCATTTACTAAAATTATCTTCTGCCATGGCTTTTATGATAAAAAGTTAGCGAATATGGCCCTGGAATTCTGTGTTCGCACCAATGAGTTTGACCATGCACGAAAATTTAAAACAAACTTTCAAGCAAAACTTGAGGCTACTGCTTTTCAGACAATTCTGCAGGAAATGCCTCGGAGATGTAGTCACATTCTGGCGCATAAAATTGAAGAACTATTGAACCTGATAATGCCTGATGCATCCGCTCAGACCATTGTCGGGGAATTCCTGGCGAAAACACTGCAAAATGAGTTGACTCTGCAAGCCGTGGATGAGAACTACTTCCGTTACAACGAAACCTTGGACTTCACACATCTTTTTTTCAGATTTGGCATTATCAACGCCGCTCTGGTCAACACAGCACTGAAGCTCTGTAGATTCATGGGAAAGGTCACAGATGCACAAAATATAAAAGCAAAGTACTGGGAATTTGTTGATGAAACTGACCAGACACCCGATGACGACTTTACCTCTACAGAGGGAAGAAACCATAAGCCTGAACTAAACCATCAATCAGGATACAACAGACACGCAATTCCAAGTTTTGCTGACAAAATTGGTTACCAGCTGACAAATGATCAGCCTAAAGACTATAGGAATATGGCGAAAATTGTTCACCCTGACAAACAGAACTCTGACGAACTAATGAAAGAATTAAACAGGCTCTACGAAAAATAAACATTCAATGATGCTCGACAGAAACAGGTTGTTCCACATCCTGCAGGCGCTGGTATGCATTCCCGGGCGAAACCAGGAGGCTGTCAGACTGCCCTGCACGGCAACTGCTCCTGCATCCATGCAGTCGTGCGGTGGCAGCAAACTGGTCTAAAAAGTCGGAAACTTTTAGTAAATCGAACCACTATTCACTAAAAATTTCCGACTTTTATCCTCAATTTTCTGCCATCCTCGCTACGGGGTCGCCCGGTCGGGCGCTACTTTCGGACAGCCTCCCGGGGAGTATCAGTCACTAGACGGCTTGTTAGCAATAATCGCCAGCGTATCCATCAACCGCTCCTGGGCATTACGTCGGCGCTGACTCCGAACCGGTCGGTTTTTCTCATACTCACCGTCACTTTGCAGCTGCCAGCTGCGGGTGTTATCGGTGAGGTAGTAGTCCAACTCTTTTTTGATGCGGGCGGCGAGTTTGGGGTCTTCAACAGGGAAGCAGGTCTCAATGCGCATATCCAGATTTCGGATCATGGCATCAGCACTGGAACAATACACCAGTGCGTCATTGTCGCCATTTTCAAAATAGTAGACACGGGTGTGCTCAAGAAACCGTCCGACAATGGAGCGCACGCGGATATTTTCCGAAAGTCCTTCAATCCCGGGCCTCAGGCAGCAGATACCCCGAACAATCAGATCAACCCCAACACCGGCCTGGGAAGCCTTGAACAACGCTTTTATCATATGAGACTCAGTGAGTGAGTTGATTTTGATGATAATCCGGGCCGGTTTTCCCTCTTTGGCGTGATTGGTTTCCTGGTTGATCAGATCAATCAGGCTCTTTTTCAGTGTGAAAGGTGCATGGAATAGCTTGCGGACACGGACCGCACGACCCATCCCGGTGAGCTGCTGGAATATTTTATGGACATCGTTGGTCAGTATCTTGTCACAGCTGAGCAGGCTGTAATCGGTGTAGAGCCGGGCATTGCCGGCGTGATAGTTGCCGGTGCCCAGGTGAGCATAACGCTGGATATGCCGCCCTTCACGACGAACAATCAACATCATCTTGGCATGGGTTTTGTAGCCGACCACACCATAAACGACGACGGCTCCTGCTTCTTGCAGACGACGGGCCAGGGCCAGGTTTTCCTCTTCATCAAACCGGGCGCGGATTTCTACCACAACCGTCACCTCTTTACCCTGCCTGGCGGCTTCTACCAGGGCATCCACCATTTCTGAGTGAGCACCGGTGCGATACAGCGTCTGTCGAATGGCCAGAACATCAGGGTCCTTGGCGGCCTGACGGAGCATGTCCACCACCGGCGTGAACGACTCAAAGGGGTGATGGAGCAGGATGTCCTGTTTGGCCACCAGGTCCAGCACGTTGTTGCTGTGCTTGCGTTTACTGTGCAGGCCTTTCGGGTAGCCGGGGGTAAACGGCGGGAAGACCAGATCCGGTTTGTCGTTGGTGTCGCAAATGGACATCATGCGGGTCAGGTTTACCGGTCCACTGACCTGATAAACGTCTTCATTGGTCAGGCCAAATTCATTGAGTAGAAAATCCACCAATGGTTGTGGGCAGTTGTCTGCCACCTCCAGGCGTACCGCCTTGCCGTAACGACGGGTGAGCAGTTCACCCTGCAGTGCCTTGGCAAGGTCTTCAACTTCATCTTCAAGGTCCAGGTCGCTGTTGCGGGTCAGCCGGAACTGATAGCAGCCTTTGATGTCCATGCCGGGGAACAGGTCGCTGACATGGCGATGGATAATCGAAGAGAGAAAGACATAATCATTCTCCCGGCCATCGCAGATATCGTCAGGCATTTTGACGATACGTGGTAACGACCGGGGTGCCGGGATGATGGCCATACCGGTATCGCGACCAAAGGCATCCTTGCCTTCCAGGGAGACAATAAAGCAAAGCAGCTTGTTCGCCAGCCTTGGGAAAGGGTGGGCAGGGTCCAGCCCGATAGGGCTGATGATGGGCATGACTTCATGGTAAAAAAAACGCTTGATCCAGGCCTGCTGCTTTTCCGTCAGCTCAGTGCGGCGCAGAAAGCGAATACCCTCTTTTCGCAGGGAAGGTAACAGGCTGTCATTCAATATCTGATATTGCAGCCCGACGTATTCCTTGGCCTTCTGGCTGATCTCTTTCAAGACCTGCTGTGGCCCCATACCATCGAGGCCCACCTGCTCACGGGAGAAGTCGATCTGCTGCATCAGGCCAGCGACCCGGATTTCGAAATATTCATCAAGGTTGGAGCTGAAAATCAGCAGAAACCGGAAGCGTTCCAACAGCGGGTATTCTTCGTTCAAGGCCTGCTGCAGCACCCGGAAATTAAACGCCAGATGGCTCAGTTCACGGTTAATGTAATAGTCAGGGTTCTGATAGTCACTGACCTTTGGGGGCTTGCTGGCAATGGGCCCGGCAGGCTCAGATGATTGAGCCCGGGTTTCCTGAACATCCGACTGTTGGGGGTTATCCATATGACCTCTTTCTCAGCAAAAATATCAGCATTCAGGCTGATGATGACCGGTTTCAGTGGCTTTTGTCATGGATCTTGTCAGTGACATTTGTCAGAGATTCAACCAATGGACCGGTAAACAGGCGACTCTGATGGGGCAGGGAGAATGTCGCATTATTCATTTTAATCTAACAGAAACAGTAAAGACTATTCCCCCGACATGAACGATCATTCTGTTTTAATCAGGCGTTCATTTTATAAAGCGCTCTGGCAGCATCTTTAGCAAAATAAGTCAGGATGGCATCCGCTCCGGCCCGGCGAAAACACATCAGGGACTCCAGCATCACGGCATCGCCATTAAGCCAGCCATTGGCAGCCGCCGCCTTGTGCATGGCGTATTCACCACTGACCTGATAGGCAAAAACCGGCACCTTGAATTCATCCTTAACCCGGCGAACGATATCCAGATAAGGCATGCCCGGTTTAATCATCACCATATCTGCGCCCTCGGCCAAGTCTGCTGCCACCTCGTGCAGCGCCTCGTCACTGTTGGCAAAGTCCATCTGAAAGCTGAACTTATTGCTTTTGCCAAGATTACCCGCTGAGTCTACCGCATCCCGGAACGGACCGTAGTAATTGGAGGCGTATTTGGCAGAATAGGCCAGGATGCGGGTATTGGTATAACCTGCTTCTTCCAGATGCTGGCGGATGGCACCAATTCGTCCATCCATCATGTCTGATGGGGCAACAATGTCTGCGCCTGCTTCGGCATGGGACAGGGCCTGACGGACCAGGGCCGCAACCGTTTCATCATTGACCACATAACCATCTTCATTGGTCAGGCCATCAAGACCGTGGGAAGTAAAGGGATCCAGCGCCACATCGGTAATCACACCCAGCTGCGGGAACTGGCTTTTCAGCGCTCGAACCGCTTGCTGGGCAAGGCCTTGTGGGTTCCAGGCTTCTTCTGCCTGCGCGGATTTTTTATCAGCCGGTGTGACCGGAAACAGGG
>NZ_JAHHPO010000177.1 GCF_024606365.1 Endozoicomonas sp. ONNA2 | reverse complement strand
TCATCAGGAACACTGAGTTTAAAATGGGAAAGTTATTTTTAGACCACTCCTTACTCCGGGAATCACAGCGACTTGCCAGATAAAATGCATACCGGCAATTTGTGATTATGGTGGTATTGAGCTGTCTTTATTCACTGATGTTGTCAATGAAACTCCGGTCACTGATTTTGATGAATTCAAGTAACTGTTGCTCAAACCCTTCACCATAGTTGCTAATCGTCAGGGAGTTCAGTGGATAGCCGCACACTGTGGATGATATTCGGGCGTTTTCGGAAAAACAGAAGCACTTTTTACCCAGTGTCAGAGCGGTGGCCAGTTCGAAGCCGGCACCTGTCGATGGGTAGGTCAAATCCCAGAGACAGAAACGGGCGTTTCTCAAACTGTCCAGCCCCCAGTAGTAGCAGGCCAGTTCTTTATGCAGCTCAATTGGATCAGAGGCACGAAACGGGGACAGCTTATTGACCTGTTCTTCGGTACTGAGCTTGAGAAACTTTTCAGGAATATTGGTTATGGACGCTGCTGACCGGCTATGCAGCTTGTCATCCAGAACAACATCGGCATGGCATTGGAAACCGTAGTTTCTGAGCAACTCACAGATACGTATCGCACGGTCAATAATTTCCCGGGCCTGAGTTTTTGACCGACTGGTGACACTGGCACCATAAAAAACGACGCAATCCTTCATCGCGGGTTCTCTGGCATAGGTTGATCGAACAACTATAGCAGCTGACAGTCTGAAACCGGGCAGAATACTGATGCCGTTGATCCTGGCACTGTTAAAAAGCGTGAGGTCAATTCCGGGTTCAAGTATCCATGATCGAAAAGCGAGTTAAAATTGCTACAAACTACCCGGATTTTTATGAGATCAATGAATATTGACACCGATGTGATGCGGTATTCCCGCAAGACTAAGGGTCACTGCATGGAAAACACAGTATAACTGTTGTAGTCCACATAAAGATGCGCCATGCTGACTTTGCATTGATTCAGTGATGAATACGAATAACTGGTGATTTGCCAGTAGTCCATAACGGTTTTCTGAACTTGGTAATTTGCAGATTGGCCCTGGTAAATTTCTGTTAGTATCTCTGCACAATGCCAGCAAGCGGAACAACTCAGGATAGACCAAAAGATTATATGATGTTCAGGACAATAAAAGCTGATATGTTAAAAAAACTGGTGTCAATGGTTGCAGGAGTATTAACCATGGTTTCAATAGCAGGCTGTTCAATGACAACGGAGAGAGAAGCCCTTGTGACCCCTGGAGACATAATAAAAAGCCCGGCTGATGACCGCGATTATCGCTATATCACGTTGGCTAATGGCCTTAAGGTGCTACTGATTTCCGACCCGGACACCGACAAGTCTGCTGCTGCTGTGGATGTCAATGTTGGTAGTTACCAGGACCCCGATGACCGCCTTGGGCTTGCCCACTTTCTTGAGCATATGTTGTTTATGGGGACCCAAAAGTACCCGGACGTGGACAGTTACTCTGAATTTATTCGTGCCAATGGTGGCAGCAGTAACGCTTATACTGCTGATGTGCGTACCAATTACTACTTTGATGTCATCAGCGACCAGTTGCAGCCAGCGCTGGATCGCCTTGCCCAGTTTTTTATTGCGCCCGGGCTGGACCCGAACTACATAGAGCGGGAAAAAAATGCGGTCGATTCCGAGTACCGTCTGCACGCCAGAGAAGATGGCTGGCGTCTCTTTTTGGCGCTTAATGCTACGTCGAACCCGGATCACCCGAAAAGCCGGTTTAATATCGGCAGCCTTGACACGCTGCATGATCGTGACGGGCAGCTCTGGCAGTCATTAAAGGATTTTCATGAGAAGTACTATGTTGCAGCCAACATGGGCGTTGTTGTTTATGGCAAAGAGCCACTGGACAGACTTGAACAGTGGGTAAATAGCTCTTTTTCCGCCGTTCCGTCAGGGGCAAGACCCCATTTGCACATTGGTAAACCGCCCTATACCCGGGATGAATTGCAGGCCCGTATCAATATTGTGCCATTAAAAGATACCCGGGTGTTGTCACTGGGTTTTCCGATGCCCAGCGTACAGCCTTTTTATCATGTCAAGCCACTGGGGTATCTTGCCCGAATCATTGGCTATGAAGGCAAAGGCAGTTTGCACAGTGTGTTGAAAGAACGGGGCCTGATTGATTCACTGGCAGCGTACAATAGTGACCTTCCCAATGAGTACAGTGAGTTTACCGTTCGCATGGAGTTGACGCCAGAAGGGTTGACCCGGGTGGATGAGATCACGGCAACAGTATTTGACTATCTTGACCTGATTCGCAGAGAAGGCCTCCAGCCATGGCTCTATGAGGAGAGCAAACAAATTGCAGAACTGGCCTTTCGCTACCAGGAAGACCGTAATCCGCAGCAGACTGTCTCAGGGCTGGCTGCCAGAATGCACTATCTGCCACCGGAGCACTTGCTGGAAGCAAATTACCTCCATGACTCCTATGACCCTGAGCTGATCTTTGGTTATCTGGCCAGAATGACCCCGGAAAATCTACGTCAGGTGGTCATTGCCCAGAACCTCTCTACGGATAAGGTCGAGCCGTACTTTGCGACTCAATACAGCATACAGCCTCTCTCGGATGAACTGGTCACACGGCTGAAAACGCCCATTGCCCGACAATCACTGACTATTCCTGAACCTAACCCGTTCATCGCCAGCAACCTTGGGCTGCATGACAGCCCCGAGGTCAGTGAGCCGACGGTTATTCTTGAACAGCCGGGATTACGGCTATGGAGCCTGACCGATACCAGCTTCAATATGCCCCGGGGCAATGTGCGGGTGATGATTTCTACACCGGCGGCTTCAGCCACCCCCGACGATAGTGTATTGATCCAGATATACAAGTCCCTGTTGGCACGAAGTCTCAATGAATACGGTTATCCGGCCAGGGAGGCTGGTCTTAATTACAGCATCACCGCCGGGCGGCGTGGACTATTAATCAGCCTGGCCGGATATCAGGACAAACAGGCCGTGCTGCTGGAAGATATTCTCAAGGCAATAGCAACCTTCAAGCCTGAGAAGAGTGCTTTTGAACAGGAACAGGCCGCACTGGTCAGAGGGCTGAAAAATAAGAAGTTCCATGCGCCTTACCGGTTGGGAATGGATGCGCTCAGCCAGGTAACCTATCCTTCCTACCATGAAGATGACGTTCTGTTGAATGCTGCTGAAAAGGTGACTTATGAGCAACTGATTAACTATGCCCATGCCTTTTACCAGCAGATTCATATAGAAATGCTGGTGTATGGCAACCACAGTCAGCAGGAGGCATTAACACTGTCGTCAATGGTGGCGTCGGTATTACTGAATGACCACAACCGTCGGGACCGCTTTGATCTGCCCTTCCACCTTCTGGGAGACACAAATCGTGTTCTGAATAGGGATATTGAGCACGATGACTCAATGCTGATCAGTTATTACCAGATGCCCGAGACGGATAACCGGGAACGTGCCCGATACGCCTTGCTTGGCCGACTTCTGGCAAATCCGTTTTTTAACAGCCTGCGTACGGAACAGCAGTTAGGGTACGTGGTGTTTGCCGGACCTCGCCCCTTTGAGAAACATCCCGGCGTCATTTTTGTTGTGCAATCGCCAAAGCTGGATCCTATTGGCCTGGAAAATCGTGTTGATCAGTTTTTGAACGCTCAAAAGGCGGTGCTGGCAGAACTGACAGACCAGGAGCTGGAACAGTACCGTCAGGGGTTAATCGGTGACCTGCTAAAGAAAGACGACAATATGGATGAGCGTAATGGCCGTTTCTGGCAGGGAATCGCCAGTGGCGAACTGGATTTTGACAATCGAGAGAAGATTGCTGATGAAATTCGCCAACTCAAGCCCTCGGATATGCAGTCTGCCCTGGCGAGGCTGGTGACAAATAGAGGCAAGCTGGTTATCCGTTCCTTTGGTGTGCCTCACAAAAAGGCGTACCGGAAAGAGACTGACAGAATCGAATGCAACACCATTGGTTGTCTGGACGATCTGCCAGTCAGTAAATAGCTTTCTTTCGAGGCAGTGATTGCTGCCTCCTGAACACCTCATTATCTGTTGAATTGGTTGCCTGTTTTCTATTCCACTTTCATACCATTTGCTTCCCTTGTGGTATTTTCGTTGATAATCAAGACTCAGTTACCTATGCTTTTTGCCAACGGATAAGAAGGGGTAATGTGTATGGCCGCTGACGTTCTGTTTTCCGAACTGAATGCCCGGGGTAATAAAAATATTGGTCTGATCACGCTGAATGCTGAAAATGCTTTGAACGCATTAAATCAATCCATGATTGACTCGCTGCTCAGCCAATTGTCTGACTGGCGTGATAATGACGAAATTGTTGCTGTGTTTATCCGGGGCAGCGGCGAAAAGGCCTTTTGTGCCGGTGCTGATGTGCTGGCGCTGAGGCAGGCTGTGATTGATGGCAAGCAGGAAGTACCCGTTCATTTTTTTGCCACTGAGTATCGTGTTGACTACACCATTCACACCTACCCAAAGCCAGTGATCTGCTGGGGTAATGGCATTGTGATGGGAGGCGGTATTGGTTTGATGGCTGGTGCTGATTTCAGAATAGTGACCGATACCTCAACGCTGGCCATGCCGGAAATCAGTATTGGTCTCTACCCGGACGTTGCCGGCAGCTGGATTCTCAGCCATCTGCCCGCCAGGCTTGGCCTGTTTATGGCGCTGACCGGGTGTCGGCTTAATGCGGCTGATGCGATCTACGTTGGCCTGGCGAACCGTTTTATCGACCATGCTTTTTGTGACAATGTTCTGGAGTCTCTGCAGCAAGCGAGCTGGAACGCTTCTGAAACCCACGCTGTGGTTTATGGGGTGATGCAGAAATACCGGGAAAAAAGTGCCGGCTGGCTACCCTATTCGAAGGTGCGTGAGCATCGGGACTTAATTGTCAGCCTGATGGATCAACCATCCCTGGCCGGTGTGATGTCTGCCATTGATAGCCTTGAGACCGATGATGAGTGGCTGCTGGCCGCGAGAAAAACCGCACTCCATGGTTCGCCACTGTCGGCAGCTATTGGCTATCGACAGTTACACAAAGCCCGTCACATGTCCCTTAAAGAGGCATTTCAGAGTGAGTTGGTCCTGTCTGTGAATACGGTACTTCATGGAGATTTCTGCGAAGGTGTCCGGTCCCTGCTGGTTGACAAGGACAACAACCCCCGGTGGAAGTTTAACGCCGTTGATCAGGTCGATGAACAATTATTGAATAAATTGTTCAGCTCACCCTGGCCTGACAATCCGCTTCGCGGCCTCCAGGAGGCTGTCCGAGAATAGTCTGCCGTACTGCGGTTGCGATAAATTGGTTTAAAAATTCCTGCTTCTTCATCAAATAGCCCCGCTATTCTCCTCAGAATCAGAATTTTTAGTGAATAGTGGTTCTATTTACTAAAAATTTCCGACTTTTTAGACCA
>NZ_JAHHPO010000015.1 GCF_024606365.1 Endozoicomonas sp. ONNA2 | reverse complement strand
TCAGACAGGTTGCATTTACCTGGCGGATATCATCGAATTCCAGATAGTCAAAAATCATGACCAACAGTTCGGGAGGGAGTTCAGTAATCTTTCTTTGCTGCAATGGTTGAATTTGCAGGGGTTGTATTTGCGGGGGGTGCGCTTGCCGACTGGCCCCCGGGCGTGTGACAGTGGACGGGGCGTTGAAAGGTGTCGTTTTGGCAGGCTGACGCCAATACGGCACCATCGAAAAGCCGACGGCTGTTGCAGAGAGAGGGTCGCTCACTTACTTGTCCCATTCTTGACGAGTGATTACCGGCATTATCATTTGATTCATTGTTTCAACAGACAGGCCATAGGCCAGGAAGTTCCCGGGCCAGTATGCATTTACACCCGGATTGAGTTTGATTATTTGGTTAACTACTTGAGTTTTGCCTCAATCCGGCGTGCAGCATCGCGTATTTCCCAAACTGTCAGGGTGATATTCGTGATGTTGTCATTCTCAGTGCGGCTCAGGACCACTACTTCATGCTCTGAAAGTGGATTGAAGCAGGCTTTGAGGATGCCGTCTTGCCTGATAACTCCCTTGAGTGGCCAGCCATTTTGTTGACTGCGACCCAGGATGCCGACCATCGAAGTGTTGTAAGTCAACACATGCAGCCCAGACAGGCTAAAGCAAGGTGTTGTGGCTGGGGTGAATTGATCGGTGATGGTTTGAATTGACCATGCTCCTGCCAGGTTCTTCCCCCAGATATAGATCGTACCGGTCGTACAACTGACCAGTAAGTGTCTGTCAGACGGACTGAACTGCGTCTTTTCTACACGGTGTTTGTGTTTGAGCACTATGCCTGAGTCAAGCCTCGCTCTTAATGCGGCATCCGGGTGCGTGAAGTGAGTCTGATCTATCGACCAGTCGGACAACTTTTCCGGCCTGGGCCATAGCTGCAAATCATGGCCACCGAAGATGTATTTTCTGAACAAGTATTTACCGGCAGAGCTGAATTCAAGCAGATAGAATGTTGGGAAAATGATAGTCTCTTGCCATTTCCCCGATGGTTCCGGGCTGAAAATTGAGACCCGTC
>NZ_JAHHPO010000176.1 GCF_024606365.1 Endozoicomonas sp. ONNA2 | reverse complement strand
TTTCTGATTCTGAGGAGAATAGCGGGGCTATTTGACGAAGAAGCAGGAATTTTTAGACCAATTTATCGCAACCGCAGCAGGGCAGTCTATTCTCGGACAGCCTCCTGGATAACCAGAAGGTTATCACAGAAATAACTTTGGAAAGCAGTAATCTGTTAAACAATCAAACTGAAGACGCCAGGGATGGCCTGTACTCTCTTGAACTCTTAACCCGGATATTTCATAAACGTGCTCCCGATCTCGCTTGCTCTTTGCCGCTCTGAGGGAGTTTTGCTCAGTCGACCGTACTCCCCGCGCTCTCTCACCCCCCCTGGAACGACAAAGTCCCCGGCTTTGGCATCCTGCGTCGCGCCCTGGCTCCAACATCCATGTGGTCGTGCGCGAGATTCGGGGCAGTTTATGAAATATTCGGGTTAGGAGATTATGTCTCACTATCATGTTTAAACCGAGGCAAAAAAATACCCGGATATTCCAGTGCTTCTCCTTGAAAACGACCACATGGATGAAAGCACAAACATTTTTGCAGGGTCTTATCTTGCCAGACCGTCTACACTGGCATCAGGCTTTTGGACCCTGCCAAAGCGTCGGCCTACCTTTCGCTACTTCAAACGTGCCTCAGACTTGTGTTCCTGCTCATGGAAAACGTGATGTTTTATTCAATCCCAAACGTCAACAGGCTCTAATAACTGGACAATTGACGTTTGTCTTATTAAATAATACAAGTGGAAGGAATATTTTTATTCAGTCATGTTTACCATGGTGTATAAAAATTAAGCAATAAAGAACAGATGTCGTCAGGTATTTGCGCAGTTTGACCGCTTTTCCAATGCTTCAATACGAATGGCTGCCCGGCTTCATCCTGCATGTCCCTAACACCCACAACCAGCATGGGCAGGTATCATTATGGAGCTTTTCTTCAAAGACTTTATTATGCTCTGGTCAACCATCGACCCGGTAGGTACTCTGGCACTGTTCACTGGACTGACAGCACGACTGTCAGAAACACAAAAACGCAGAGTCGCTCTGAAAGCAACCATTTATGCCTTTGTCATCCTCCTTTCGGCACTGGTTCTTGGTCAGATTATTTTAAAGGCGATGAACATTCAGCTAATCTCTCTACAGTTGGCTGGGGGTATTATCCTGTTCCTGTTCGGCTTGCAAATGATTTTTTCTGACCCGGAAGAAAGTTCCGGCTCAAGAGAGCCCGGTCACCAACTGGCCGTATTCCCTCTGGCAGTCCCCTCCATTGCCAGCCCCGGGGCCATCATGGCGGTGATTGTACTGACCGACAATCACGTTAAAACGTTCAGCCAACAGGCCATGACCGGCGGTGCCATGACGCTGGTGCTTCTGGTCACCTGTGGCCTGATGCTATTTGCCGACCGCATCTTTCGGGTGATTGGCCACAATGGCTCGGCCATTATCATCCGGGTAATGGGCATGATACTGGCCGCACTGTCGGTGGAACTGGTGATGACCGCCCTTGGGGTTCAGCGCTGGATGAGTTAGTCATATAGAATTTGCTAAAATTTTTCCGGGAAGCTGTCCGAGAATCAGTGCCAGGAGGCTATCCGGGCTAACTTGCCGGGACACAACAGATTTGTAAAGGATTCCCCTATAGATAGTCCTGTCAGCGCAGGTTCTATAGCGAGAGTGTTGAGCATTCTCAACATGGGTCGAACGAAGCCCCCATCCATAGCCGTCAGGCCTGGTAGTGGGAGTATGTCACACTGTACCAATATCAACTGACTGAATGAAACTGACGCCCCACCAGCAAGCAGTTGCCGACCACGATCAAGACCATGCCCTCTGCATTGCTGTGGCTGGCTCGGGAAAAACCTCAACCCTGGCACAATTGGTGAGTAACCTGCTGTACAAAGGGGCTGACCCACGTCGATTGATGGTAATGATGTTCAATAAAGCTGCCCAGATCGATTTTGCCAAAAAGCTTCGAAACCTGGCCAGTGGTCCGTTGGCAGACTTGCCGGAAAACCAGCAGCTCCCGGAAATCAGAACCTATCATGCCACAGGGCTGAAACTGCTCAGGACACTGGAAGGCTGGCAGATCAGAGCCCCCTACAACAAACAACCGTTATCGGAGAAAGTCGTTGAGCTTCAAGTCAGAACATTGATTCTGAAACTGGCACCGGAAACCATTAAGGACCGTTTGCGCTCGGATGCCTCCCGTCTGATCGAAGCGGCCATCAGCTTTATTGAATCGGTCAAAGCCCATTTAACCAGCCCTGAGCAATGGTTTGAGCAGTCCGGTTATACCGGTGACTATCGCTTTTTCATCAAGCTGTTTCATCAGTTTGAGCAGTGGCGCCATCAACAGCGATCAATCACCTTCACCGATATGCTGTACGACCCGGTGACACTGATCCGGGCACATCCGGAACTGGTGCCCAAAGTGGCTGATAAAATGGATTTTATTATCGTTGACGAGTATCAGGATACGTCAACGCTACAGCATCAGTTTACCCGGCTGATTGCCGGACATCGGGCCCGAATGATTGCCGTTGGCGACCCGGACCAGACGATCTACGAATTCGCCGGTGCCAATATCGACAACATTCTGAACCATTTTCAGCAGGACTATGGCACTACCGGTGAGGTTAAAGAACTCACCATGCCCCATACCTTCCGTTATGGCCACAGTATTGCCTTGGCTGCCAGCCATTTAATCAGCCAGAACCGGTCCCGCAAACCGGTGCTCTGTATTGCCCACCCACAAAACGCGCCCTCCCTGCTTCGCATCAGCCAACCGGGTGCAGACGACAGTCGCTTTGTGGTTGAGGCGCTGACGGAGTACCTGGCATCCAAAACTCCACCGGAAGATATTGCCATTCTGGTGCGGGTCTGGGCTCAGGCAGTGCCCATTGAGCTGAACCTGTTGGAAATGGGCATTCCCTACCGCAGTGATGGCCCTTCCCTGTTTCAAAGGCCAGAAATTGCCTCACTGATCGATGCCATGACCCTGGCCAGTGATGAATTTGCCGGGCTACTGCCAGAAGTTCGTTACCATAAGCTGACAAGACTACTGACCCTGCCCCATATTGGCCTGAAGCAACAGTATATTGACTGGCTTTGCCAGCAGCTGAAGGAACAAAGCCACCAATTGGGTAAAACCCTGGGCAAGCTGGCAACCAACATCAAGGACATCAGTGACTTTCAGGTGCGAAAACTGACACAAAGGGCAGAGCTGTTCTCATGGCTGGAGCACAATGGCAACAAACACAAGGCCCATACGCTGATCGCCCGGTATATTCAACAATCCGAAATATACGACAGCCTTAGATCCATGAGCCTCAATGAGCAGAGAACGGATGAACAGATTCTGGCCATCAAAGGTTTTCATCGCTTCCTCAAACAGCTGAACCAGGACACCGCTCACTGCTGCCGACATATTGCTGAATTAATCGAGAAGCAGAAGCAACAGAAAAACCAAAGGCGACAATCCAGTCACAGTATTACCCTCAGCTCCTGTCACCGTGCCAAGGGGTTAGAATGGCCTGTTGTGTTAATCCCCGGACTGACCCGCCAATACTGGCCGTTTCTCAGGGAAGATGAAAGCGCCAATCTTTCTGCCAGCACCAAAAATGCTATTGAGTCTGAACGTCGCCTGCTCTATGTCGCCATGACCCGAGCCAGACAACAATTACACTTGTTTACCGCTCAGGGTGAACTTGCCAGAAAAGATGTCAGGAAAACTTCCGGAAAACGTTCACGGTCAGATAATCAACCCCTTGCCGGAAAAGACAGCATCAGCCCCTTTTTACTGGAAATGAACCTGCCCCATGTCTTATCCCTGGGCAACCTGCTTCATGAAGAATCAGACGAAGACCTGGCCGAAGCCATCGATAAAATCGGACTCACGCCAGTGTCAAGACGCTACTTCTGCTCCGCCCGTCCGGCACTGGCCGAAAGACTCAAGACAGTGCCCGATATTGCGCCCAATATTGCGATAAACGACATCGCCATAACCGACGAATCCACAGGCTCCACCAAAGCCAGTATACCCTCCGACGCGCCATGGCAGCTCAAAGCCATTATTAATCATACAATCTTTGGTCGTGGAGAAGTCATAGAGGTTAACGACCGTAATTTCTCCATCCGTTTTGACAGTCACCAACACGGCGTCAAACGGTTTGCCAGAATTGAAGAGGTTCGCCATCTATTCAGCGTGCTCACTGCCTGAATATCATGGCTGCTACAACATCGCTTTTAGTATCAAAAAAAGCAGATAATCAGGGAACCAAAAGGGATAACGCATGTCATACGAAGTCCAATTCAACAAATGAATTACTGATATGCAAGCGAAGATACCTGGCGGCGCCCAAAACAACCAGCCACCCATTACTTATCAAACTGATACAGACAACTGCG
>NZ_JAHHPO010000175.1 GCF_024606365.1 Endozoicomonas sp. ONNA2 | reverse complement strand
TTAGTAAATAGAACCACTATTCACTAAAAATTTCCGACTTTTTATCCTCAATTTTCTGCCATCCTCTCTACGGGGACGCCCAGTCGGGCGCTATTCTCGTGCAGCCTCCTGGTAGCTAACTATATGAAATCATATATTTCTGGCTACTTATTGAGTGAACCAAAAACCGCTGCCTGTTAGCGGACAGCGGTTTTTTACTTACTGCTGAACGGGTCCTGAAGTGTTCACATGATCAGATGCAAAGAGTTTTCTCAGCACTTTGGGTGCCCCCAGACTTTCAGCCAGCTGAGCAAAAGCTATCCGGCTGTCTGTCTTGTCAAACACAACATAGAATCCCCGCATAAAGGCATCCCCGAAAATCCAGAAGTCCTGGTTTCCGGGAGCCAGTCCGGCAGTACACTGTTCCTGCCCCCACCAGTCGACCTGTTTCACCACGTAAAACTCGGGGGGGACGGTATAGCTGTTACCATCAATAGTGAAAACCAGGTTTGGCTGTTCATTAAGGTTCGAGCAATCCGGATTAATATTCAGGGCGTTCTGGATACTGGCAATATCATTGGCTGGCCCAACGATCAAAGAGGTACCTGAGTCGACAATGGCCCGGCACTGACCCTCAGACTGGCAGGTCAGGGGAATGCTGTCGTTATTAACGGCAATGCCGTCAAAGGCAATGTTGTAGTAAGCATCCACAGGGCCTCCTGTGGCAAGCGATTGCAGGGGGTGCCAGGTGATATCCCCCTGGTAATAGTCCGGGTCCGGTTCACCAATAATCAGGCGGCCACTACCATTGGCTGGCGTGTTGGATAGATAAAATGAGAAAATGGCTTTTGGGATCAGCCCCTGTGCTACCGCATTATCCATCCAGGGTGTGACCTGATCACTGGCGATGGACTGGTAGGCAAGGCCAAAAATGCCATCAAATGGGGCGTTTTGAAAGTCGTCGGACAGTTGGCTGGCCAGACCGATGCCCTGGTTGCTGACAGTGATACCGCCAAAGGTGACAGTATCATAGCCTACATAACCCTGCATGCTGCCAGTTCCATACTGAATTGAGAGTTCCTGGTCATAGGTGGAGAAAGTGTTGCTGAGGTTTGGATTGAATTTTTCCTTGCCCTGGCAGCCCGGTGAATAACAATTACTTTCGGGCGCCCAGATATTGCTGGAGCCGGTATCCAGCACCCCAGTGAACTGTTGCTGTTGGGCTCCCATGGTGAAAGTGCCGAAGTACTGGGTGTTCTGTTTGTCAGTAAGGGCTACTTTACCTTTTTCCGGTGTTTGTGTGATCAATTCACTGCTTTTGAGTTGCTGTTTCACAGGAGGTTCTTGAACCTGAATATAGACTCTTGTTCCTCCCGAAAGGGCCTGCTGGTCGCAAATCGACCTTTCCGATACATCCCCTTGAGTCGTTAAGGCCTGAGCGAGAAGGACAGGCGGAATTGCGGCGAATAGAAA
>NZ_JAHHPO010000174.1 GCF_024606365.1 Endozoicomonas sp. ONNA2 | reverse complement strand
CGCTACGGGGACGCCCAGTCGGGCGCTATTCTCGGACAGCCTCCTGGGTGCTTGCAAATTTCTGTCATTGACAGCCAGCGGTCATCAATCTCAGCCATGATGGTGCTCTTGGAAAGACAAGTGGTTGGATTGGTGGTTTTTGTGTCTCAGGAGCGTGCCTGAGGCTACAGGTTAACTGGCTGATTATATGGGGTTGTTGGTACTTGTAAAGCCGATCTTTGCCGAATTAACACGATTTGATGCTGGATTTTAAGGTTTTCAAGCAAATGTACAATTCAGGCAGTTATGCAAAAGGTGATGCGGCATAAAGTGCCATAAGAAGACGAACTAAATAGTTCAAACCAGTAACCTCATATGCCTGAGAGAGTGGGTTAGCAATCGCCATTCCATATAAAGGATACTTGGGAAATAATAAGCTAACCCCTCATGAGCAAGGCTTAACGTTTGCGTCCACAACATTTTTAAGGGTCTTTTCGTCCCGGCGCAGGCTTGCTCCATTATTCCTCATAGCTCGCACTTGTTGAGGTGATGTCATCTCATTCATCTTTCTCGTTGTAGAAAGAACAGACTCATTGTGGATATTTGCTGCAAATTCCATGAGTCGCTCTTCTGTAAAAAAGTAGAGGCCGACATTTCCTGACATTACGTTTACTCCAATTATTTTCTCAATAACGCTATGAAAAGGATGAATATGAAAGGTTCCGTAGGTTGCATAAGTAATTGCTGAGATTGTTAGTTGGTACGAAATTATCAAAAAATTCCGCCACAGGTTCCCTCCCCACCGCCATTCACCTTAACCCTTACGATGCCTGTCGTGAGGGTTTTGTCGTTTATGAGGCCTGTAAACAAAGGGTTAAAGGCATTGGTCCTTTGAGTCCTCCACTTTTTTGTTCTTCAATATCAGTATGTAAGCTTACAATTTGCCGGTGGTCGCGCCGGCGGTTCGCAGGCGTTTTTCCGGTAGGGGCTCGGAACCGTTGACGAAATCATCTAAAATTCCATTAGTCGTTTTTTTACTCTAAGTTCTCATAAGGATCCTATTATGCGTCCGGCAGATACCGATGAAAAACAGCGTGAGAAGCTTCTTGATGAGTACAGAAAGCACAGAGAGCTTGGCCGCATGCTGTTTAATGACATGATCAAGTATATACCGGGTGAGGGACTCTTTAAGGCAGCCAGGAAACTTGGGTTGACCTCTGGCAAAACATTGGTAATTGGTTCAGATGAGGAACAGTCAATCCTGGTCGACTATGCATTTTTTAATGAATACAGTGGGAAATTCAATGCAATTGATCGCTATGTGAATATGAATAAGCCGACGGCAAAAGAGGAAATAGAATTTTTCTCAGATATGCGATCATCGTTCTTTTCAATTTTCAGAATTACCAGCAGGCTTCCGGGGTTTGGCTTTGGCGTTAAAGATCTTATGACTGGAAACTGTTTCTCATTAATAGATGTTAACCTCTCTGAATCCGAGTACTGTCCAAATGTCATGACTGGCCGCGTCGCAATGTTTGCCGAGAGTTGTGGTTGCTCAACAGGCTCTCTTATACCCTTGCGAGAACGTTCGGCAATTCAGTTAGTGGAGCAGACTGCAAACAAGTACCTGAGGCATGCAAAGTTCCGTACACAGCCTGTTTTTTCCAATAAGCATGCTGCATCCTTTCAAGCTGATGTTCAAAGAATTCAGCTTAAACATAATAGTCTTGCAGGTATTGCTTACGAGTAATCCGACGGTTGCAAAGCATGGGAGAGTTCATCCTTTCTCATCTGGTGCCGGAAACGAAATCACCAACTTTGCAAAGTGCTCCCGCTGTTCTGTCCAGAGCATCGGGAATGGCTTCAGGCAGTCCTTCAGTGTCAGTACACATGTCCCGGTTTTACAGGGAATGGCTTTGTGAATATCAGGCGCCAGGCAGGTCAGACGGATGAAACTGGATATCTTGGATTTGTCGGTTTTCTCCTTGTCTGCCAGTTTTTGGATGAGAACCAGGATGCTGTCCGAGAATAGCGCCCGTAGCGAGGGTGGCAGGAAATTGAGGATGAAAAGTCGGAAATCTTTAGTGAATAGTGGTTCTATTT
>NZ_JAHHPO010000173.1 GCF_024606365.1 Endozoicomonas sp. ONNA2 | reverse complement strand
ATATTGAGGTTTATAAAAAATGAAGATTGCATTTTTAGCAAACTTCCACAAAACAAAATTTTTTTTTGAAATAGCAAAGAAACTATATGATTCTGTAGATGACATATATTGGGTATCAGTAAGCAGACATTGGTCTAACTTCTTAATTGACAAAGGAGTCAAGCAAGAAAATATCTTATTACTCAGTAGTAAACAAAATTATAAAGATCAAGATAATGAGTTCGATTTTTCATTCTTTGAAATAAATAAAGTCATTATGATGGATAGAAAACTTAGAAATTATAAAGCATCCGTTTCCATTGCAAAGCAGATGATCATTAATATAAATCTATTTTTCAAAAAAAATAAAATCAATATTTTGTTTGGCGAACAAACGTGGGCTTTTGAAATATTCTCTGCTCTTGCAATTGAAAATATTGGGGGGAAATTTTATCGACCTCATACAATACGTATACCCGATGGGAGATTTGGTTTTTTTGGCGTTTTTGATGAGCATAAGCTCTTAATAAAAAATCCAGTTGCCTCCATATTTGATGGCGCTGTTTCAACAAATAGTGGAAAGGCAGTTGCCTCACAAAAAACATCATTGAGTGATAGTTCAGATTCTGCCCTGCCACCTCAGAAATTGGCAAAAAAAGAGTTATCCACTATTAGCGAGAACAGCACCGTATTTGATGCTGAAAAATTTATTGCTGATTTCATAAAAAACAAACCAAAACCTAGATACTACACTTACAACGCTTTTTCTAAAAAAATAAGTTTTTCAATCTTTCTCAATCTATTTGAGCATTTTAAAATCTATCTCATAGATAAATACGATTACACACGGTATAGCATTACTGAAATAATTCTCTCAAAAATATCAGCTTTGGTAAATAAAACAAGTATCAAGTTTAAAAATTATTATTCAAAACCTAATTTTGATGATAATTATATATTATTAACCCTGCATAAGCAGCCAGAGCATTCAATTGACGTCCTTGGTTATTTGTACTCTAATCAAATAGAAACTATTAAATCAGTATCAAGAAACTTAACAAGCGAAATTCTTTATGTAAAAGAACATGCGAATGCAGTAGGTGATAGATCTTTGCAGTGGTACAAAGAGCTCTCATTAATTCCCAATGTTAAGATAATCTCTCCACATGAAGATACTTTCAAACTGATTGATAATTCTCTTTGTGTGATATCTATTTCTGGCACAGTTTGTTATGAAGCAGGACTTCTGCAAAAAAAATCACTATGCATGGCAGATATGTTCTTTTCAGGAGTTCTTTTATGTGATTTATATAATCCTTTTACTGATGATGTTAAATTACTCCTTGAAAA
>NZ_JAHHPO010000172.1 GCF_024606365.1 Endozoicomonas sp. ONNA2 | reverse complement strand
GCTCTTGCCGGGGGGTTTGTTGGGGGGATTATGGCTGAAATCCTATATTTGCAACAGGAAATGAATCCAGTAGTTGTGTGAAAAAAATCTTTCAGGCCCGCTAACGGGTTGAATTGAATAAATCATTATAATTATTTAAATGATTGTAATGATTTAAACCGTTGCGGGGCTGGGAGATCCTTACGACCCGGGACCGGAGAAACCCAAAGAGCCGGCAGCAAATACGACCATGCTCACCCATGTTACCGTTGTACCACCGGAAGGGGATTGGTATGAAGTGACTGCCAGTGTGCCGGATGTATTTGTCAGCCAGCAACACAAACCCCGGGATAAGAAACTCTACGAGTATTACTATGTGCCGGAAACCATCGAGTGCTTTACCGGCTTCACCCTGTTGGTGGTAGAACGAGAATTACGACCAGGGCCGGGTATGTTTCTGGCCCGGCGTGAAGTGAATGGTAAACAGCAGTTGTGCAGTTTTCAGATCAGTTATAAAGGTCTCGATCAGGCCAGCACCCGGCAGCCGGATATGCAGACCATTGGTCGGATGCGGATTATGGATTACTGGGAATTAGACCTGAGACGGTAGGGTTGCTGGGTTCCCGCATCAAAACCCGACACATATCCCTGATTAATAAGGTGGGTACGCCAGCAGTCCCGCCTTTAATGCACCTTCTACTGTGCCATTCACGTACTCTTCACCGGGAAAGAATATTTCCTCACTGTCGTATCGTGCAGAGGAGTATTTATAAATCGCAAAAGACCAGTCATCTTCTCCGCCGTTGAACTTCAATCGGCAAACCTGTCCCGGTCCATGGGTGTCAATTTTATCGAGATACAGATATTCTCCCCGGTATCTTTCCTGGTACTGACAACCATTCTCCTTGTTGAACCTGTCAATAATATTCGCAACATTGTTCTTTATGGTTTGGGGGATTTTCACTACCGCCTCCCGATCATTGTTCGCTGACACCACAATCAAATGCAAGACAGGTTCGAAGCATTGCAAATCCTGTTATTACTGATCAGGAACTGAAAGTGACAACCGCTCTTTCTCCAGAGCGTTGATACGTCGTTTAAGCTTGCGAAGCTCCCGGTCAATATCATCCTGTCTTTTCTTCAACTTCTTTGAATGAGCCCAAGAATAAAGACGCATCCTCACTTTTTCCAGAATAAGTCTGTGGATAAGTTGTTGGCAGGTTGTGTTTATACTGTCAGTACTTCGTTATAACCCGTTGCAGTACC
>NZ_JAHHPO010000171.1 GCF_024606365.1 Endozoicomonas sp. ONNA2 | reverse complement strand
TTGCGCCACCCTCAGGGATGAAAAACGGTTGAGAAAAATATTTTTCACGGCAAAGGTCCCAAAGGAAAAGAAAAGCTCTTCTTCGTGCTCTTGGGAATTGTATGTAAATAACTTCCGCATACAGATGTTCCACCGCAATCATCAGGAACACTGAGTTTAAAATGGAAAAGTTATTTTTAGACGACTCCTAACCCTCTAACTAAATCACGACTACTCTATGATCAGTCCTGACAACAATAAGTCTGACGATCAGCCCGGAGTTATTGCATGATTACCACCCATAACCTTGGATTTCCACGCATAGGTGCCAACCGTGAGCTGAAGAAGGCTCAGGAAAGTTACTGGCGCAATGACCTCTCTAAAGCGGAGCTTTTGGCAGAAGGCTGTCGCCTGCGTAAGCGACACTGGCAGCTGCAGAAAGAATCAGGGCTTCATCTGATTCCGACGGGGGATTTCGCCTGGTATGACCAGGTACTGAATCACTCTCTGATGCTGGGTGCAGTGCCGGAGCGATTTTCGGAAGCGGACCCTGGAGATATTGATACGCTGTTTCGTATGGCCCGAGGCCGAGCGCCGACGGGAGAGTCGGCTGCTGCCTGTGAAATGACTAAATGGTTTGATACCAATTACCATTTTATCGTGCCGGAGTTCCATAAAGGCCAGAAGTTCCAACTGTCTAACACCGCTATTTTGGATGAAACCGCTGAGGCAATTGAACAGGGTATCAGGGCTAAACCGGTACTGATTGGCCCACTGTCCTGGCTGTGGCTCGGTAAAGTCAAGGGTGAGGCTTTTGATCGACTGACACTGCTGGACAATGTTGTCGAGGTTTATGGCAACGTTCTGGCCAGGTTGGCAGAAATGGATGTGGAGTGGGTGCAGATTGATGAACCCATTCTGGCTCTGGATCTTCCCCGGCAGTGGCTACAGGCGTTTGAATCGGTATATAACCGACTGCAGGGTTGCCAGGTTAGAATTCTGTTGGCCAGCTACTTCGGTGGCCTCAATGGTACCACGACCACGGTCGTCAATCTGCCGGTGGATGGTCTTCATATTGATCTGGTTCGAGACCCCGATCAGTTACCAGCACTGCTTGATCGCTTACCCGCCTACAAAGTTTTATCCGCTGGTGTTGTTAATGGTCGAAATATATGGCGCTCAGACTTGCAGCAGATAGCACAGCAATTGAAGGATGCATCAGAGCGACTGGGAGATCGGCTATGGGTAGCGCCAAGTTGCTCATTACTGCATGTTCCGGTTGATCTGGAAAATGAAACCGGGCTCGATGATGAGTTGAAATCCTGGTTTGCCTTTGCCAGGCAGAAGTGTGAAGAGGTATCCGTTATCGGTCAGGTGTTAACTGGTGGGCATCAGGCACAGGCTCAGTCTGTGTTAAAAATGATGTCTGAGGCGGAAAAAGCCACATCGGCCAGGCAACAGTCCCAACGGGTTCATAATACCGCAGTAGAACAACGGGTGACTGGATTAAAAGACGACAAGGATATTGATCATCGTCACTCGCCTTACGAGTCAAGGGCGCCATTACAGCACAAAAAACTGAATCAACCTGAATTCCCTACCACCACCATTGGTTCTTTTCCCCAGACGCGGGAGATACGACAAAAGCGCTTACAGTTTCGTAAAGGGGAGTTGGATGAGCAGTCTTATATCGAAGCGATGCAAGCGGAAATCCGTCATACCATTAAAAGGCAAGAGTCGCTTGGTCTGGACGTTCTTGTCCATGGCGAGGCAGAACGTAATGACATGGTTGAATACTTTGGTCAGCAGCTGGATGGGTTTGCCTTTACCGCCAATGGCTGGGTGCAGAGCTATGGCAGTCGCTGTGTCAAACCACCCATTATTATCGGCGACGTCAGCCGTCCTGAACCGATGACTATTTCATGGAGCCGTTATGCCCAGGATCAGACCAGTCAACCCGTCAAAGGCATGTTAACCGGGCCGGTTACCATTCTCTGCTGGTCATTTCCAAGAGATGATGTGAGCAGAGAAGTGTCCTGTTTGCAGTTAGCGTTGGCATTAAGAGATGAAGTGGTTGATCTGGAGAAGGCAGGTATTGGCATTATTCAGATTGATGAGCCAGCCATTCGGGAAGGCTTGCCTTTGAGAAAAGCAGACTGGCCTGCTTATCTGGATTGGGCCGTGAAGAGCTTTCGAATTGCTGCCAGTGGCGTAAAAGATGAAACCCAAATCCATACCCATATGTGTTACAGCGAGTTTAATGACATTATCGAATATATTGCTGCAATGGATGCGGATGTCATTACTATAGAAACTTCCCGTTCTGATATGGAACTGCTGGATGCTTTTGAAGCGTTCGAATACCCGAATGAGATTGGCCCTGGCGTTTATGATATTCATTCGCCAAATGTACCCAGTATCCAGTGGATTCAACAGCTGATGACCAAAGCAGCACAGAAAATTCCCAAACAGCGTTTATGGGTTAATCCGGATTGCGGATTAAAGACCCGAGACTGGCCAGAAGTAGAAGAGGCTTTGAGAAATATGGTCGCAGCTGCAAAAATATTAAGATCCAGTTAAAGAGCCATATAAAGAAGAAGGGCATGATCCAGGAGGCTGTCCGAGAATAGACTGCCCTACGCGGCAACTGCTCCTGCACTTACGATAGACATTAAGCATCTATCTATTAATTCCAGAAGCAAAAGCTTTGAAC
>NZ_JAHHPO010000170.1 GCF_024606365.1 Endozoicomonas sp. ONNA2 | reverse complement strand
TTCGTCAAATAGCCCCGCTATTCTCCTCAGAATCAGAAATTTTTATCCTCAATTTTCTGCCATTCTTGCTACGGGGACGCCCAGTCCGGTGCCATTCTCGGGCAGCCCCCAGGCTTCGTGTGTCCCTTCAACGATGACAAATAATCATCTTGATGGGCGTCGGCCTGCATTTTAATACGGTCTTCCCGTTTTGGTAAGCGCAGGCCTTTTGCACCGAACAACTCATTGCCCGACGACATCATTTGCATTAATCAGATGAACCAATTTATTTAAGTCCAGGCGTTTTCTTAACAATGCCGTGTGGAGATCCGTTAAGAACTGGGTCGACAAAGGCCCATTTGTGATGCTTGATGGGCTTTCGCCACCATCATATCTCGTCATCAAAATAATATCAGACCGACTGTCATTACCGGATCTGAGGGCAACCTGTTTGGTCGACATGTCGTTTTTAAATGATGTGCTTTTAAGAATTTTGCCAAGAAATGTTTCACACCCTATTTCACCGACCACGTTACCCCGGTCATAAACACCAACGACCCTGGCATCACACTCTTTCAGAACGTCCTTGAGCTTTTGCTTATTATCTGTAATGCCAGTTGCCGTAGAAGAGCCAGTGGCAGACGTTGCACGTGAACCATAATTTACAGACGTTGCACGTGAACCATAGTCAGAAGCGAGTGAGCTAGAATGTTGAGCAGTCCTCACCGGAGGTCTTGAATAATCCGAATTGTGTGCTGCCCGGCCAGAGTGAATAACAGGGGGACGAAGACTCCTGGTGGGTGAAACAGTTGTTACCACCTTGCGAGAACCAGAAGGTCGGGAACCCGTATCTTTTAAACTGCGAGATTCAACATATACGTGACTTGGCCGTTCCTGGCAAGGTCCATCTACTACCTTTCTGCCTTTCCACGGGGCAAGTTTGGTGTCATTCGGTTTCGATGTTGGTAAAGATGTTCTTTGAATGTCACCAGTCCGAATTTCTGACAAAAGTCCCATAATATACTCCTTCAATAATTTAATTTAATTTAATTTAACA
>NZ_JAHHPO010000169.1 GCF_024606365.1 Endozoicomonas sp. ONNA2 | reverse complement strand
TCAAATTCAGCGATGGCACGCGCCACACGTGCATAGGACTCTTGCGCGGGTTTGCCACCCAATCGCCAGGTATCGGTGCGCTCCGGCCAATGCATCCAGGTTCGGGAGTGTTCATGCCATTCAGCGGGCATGTAATAACCATCGGCTTTTGGTGTGCTGGTTAATAGATGAGACATTACGTAATCACTGTTGAGAGAATTGGTGGGGTAGCAGGGATGGAGAAACTTATTTACAGGTATGCACGCCATCGCAGGAGAGCAAACTATGGTACATCTCAGGGCGACGATCCCTGAACAGCCCCCAGGATGTGCGAGTTTTCTGGATGGCATCCAGATCAAACCTGTGAACCAGAACGCATTCATCGGTTTTATTGGCCGCCTTGACCATCTGCCCGTGCTCATCACTGATGAACGAAGAGCCGTAAAACGTGATTTCAACGTCCTTGGCTTCGGCATCAAACACGTTACTGTGGGTTTCTTTACCCACCCGGTTAGCGGCAATCAGTGGCATGATGTTGGCGGCAGCATGACCTCGCTGCACCACCTGCCAATGGTCGGTGGATACCAGGGTGGCATCCTGGGGTTCAGAACCAATGGCGGTGGGGAAAAACAGCAGTTCGGCCCCCATCAGCGCCATGGCACGGGCCGATTCAGGAAACCACTGGTCCCAGCAGATGGCTACACCAATCGTGGCATAGCGGGTATTCCAGACCTGAAAGCCGGTATCTCCCGGGGTGAAGAAGAATTTTTCGCAATAGCCGGGGCTGTCAGGAATATGGGTTTTCCGGTAGATGCCGAGGGTATTGCCATCGGCATCGATAATGGCAATGGAGTTGTATAGCGCCTGATTTTGTCGCTCAAAGAAACTGATGGGCAGTACCACTTCCAGTTCGCTGGCAACCTGTTTGAAATGGTTGACCACCTGGCTCTGTGCCAATGTCTGGGCAAGCGCAAAGTGCTTTTCATCCGTTTGGATGCAGAAGTAGGGTGCCTGGAAGAGTTCAGATAACAGGATAATTTGCGCCCCCCGGGCAGCGGCTTCCCTGACCAGCTGTTCGGCCTTGTTCAGGTTATTATCAAGATCCCAGGTATAACTTGCCTGAACCGTTGCAACAGTAACATTTCTCATCACACTATTTCCTCAACATCCTCTTCGGTAAAGCTGAATCGAATACTTGATAGAGAGCAGTTTGAAGGGGTATTTGAAACCCCGTTACACGACAGTGTTTTAAAGCCATAGACAAAAGCTTAAAGCAAGCTTGTTATAGCTTACTCATGATTAATGAGAGAAATGCAAGGAAACTGATCCTGATGTGATTCAACTGTAGGGAATCTAACTCAGACTTACTTGGAAGCTTAGGGTAATAT
>NZ_JAHHPO010000168.1 GCF_024606365.1 Endozoicomonas sp. ONNA2 | reverse complement strand
TTACAGAGGTTATGCATTTATTATACGAATTCAGGAATATATAACGAATAATAACATCTGTTATGGAATCTCACCCCCAGTCCAATCGGTGGTCCGGCATCCCGGCTGGTTGCTTGTATCCTCGCCCGACTGGGCGAGGCTTTACGCAAAAATGCGGTAAAATGATGAAGTTATTTTGAAACAGATCATTATTCTGAAGCTTCCAGTTTATCCTGGGTCCTGAGTTCAAAATCAGAAGCATCGTGGCGGTTTCTCAGCTGTCCAGATGGATCACCCCAGGTGCGGTTGACCATTTTCCCACGCTGAACGGCCTGTCGATGCCCAATATGGCTGGACCATCGAACAATATGTTGGTAGCTGTCTACCTGGAGGAACTGTGCAGCATCGTAGATTTTGCCTTCTACCAGGGCGCCGTACCATGGCCAGATCGCCATATCCGCAATGGTATACTCATCGGCGCATACATAAGTATTGTTTGCCAGATGCCGGTTTAACATATCCAGCTGACGCTTTACCTCCATGGCAAAGCGATCAATGGGGTACTGGTATTTTTCCGGCGCATAGGCATAGAAATTGCCAAAGCCCCCACCCAGATATGGACCACTGCCTACCTGCCAGAACAGCCATGAGAGACACTGTGCCCGCCGGGCAGGTTCCGCCGGGATAAACGCATTAAATTTTTCCGCCAAATAAAGAAGAATGGCGCCTGACTCAAAAACAGGTATCTCAACGCCATTACTTCGATCCACCAGGGCAGGAATCTTTGAGTTAGGATTTATGCCAACAAAGCCCGAACCAAACTGCTCCCCTGCCATAATTTCAATCAGAAAAGCGTCGTACTCCGCCTCTTTAATTCCCAGTGCCAACAACTCTTCAAACAGTATGGTGACTTTCACACCATTAGGAGTTGCCATTGAATAAAGCTGGAATGGGTGCTTGCCAACAGGCAGCGGCTGGTCAAAACGGGCTCCCGCCGTTGGCCGGTTGATACCAGCAAACTGGCCACCATTCTCGCTTTCCCAGGTCCAAACCTCGGGAGGAACATACGCTGCATCTGCCATGGGCAACTCCTTATCCGGTGTTAACCGAAGCATAAGATAATTTCCGAAGAAAGGTAAGGCTATGCCCGCATCCAGTCCAGCAAGACACTCGCTTGCCTGCTAGGCTTGGAACTATTTTCTGTCCGATGGCTATTCAACTCAGGATTTCTGATGCTTACATCATTACTCAGTATCTCGTCAACCCATCCGGGTGTGCGCAATGATACCTGTCCACTATGTAATAATGGTTTGTTTGAACAACGCTCTGTTCTTCTGGCCAATTGCCAGCACCGTTACCATGAAAAGTGCATTACCCATCAGCTTGACCAGCGCAACAAGAGTGAGCTTGCAAAAATACCCTGCGCTATCTGCCAAACTCCGGTCTTGCCAATGGTGCGCGAGACCGGGGCGAAATTCTACGAGCCCTCACCCTATTGCGAGGCTCTCCCCTTGCAGGCCTGTCGCAGCGGCAACCATGACAAGCTGGCACAGATACTACAGCAGGACCCGGAGATTGCCTCTGAATGCTTTGTTTCGCCAATAATCAACGGAAAAGCCCCGTTGTTGCTCATCGCTGCTGAAAATAGTGACATAGCTGGCCTGAAATTATTGCTCGATTATGGTGCAGACGTTAATGCCAGGGACACCAACAACAACTCGGCCCTGCACATGGTCGCTGAAGGTTGCAACCCCGGGGCCAGCCAGTCCGTAGAGTCGCCCGGCCCGGAAACTTTAAACGACAATGGTAAAACAATTACTGCCATCAAGGCCGCAGTCGGAAAAAACCCCATGATCTGCCTGCAAATCCTGCTTGACAAGGGGGCTGAAATCGATGCGGTCAACAACAATGGCTGGACTCCCCTGCACCTTGCCACCCGGCAACAGGGTCTGGAGTTCATGCAACGCTTACTTGACCAAAAGGCCGACATTAATGCTGCCGCAGCTATGGGCATAACCCCCCTGCACATTGCCGCAAAATATTGCTGGAGCCGCGGTATTGAGTTTCTGCTCCACAACGGAGCTGAGGTCGATGCCACCGGCCAGACAGGCCTGACCGCCCTGCACCGGTGCAGTGGGCATGTGCAGTGTCTGCAACTGCTGCTCAACAGCCATGCCGATCCCAATGCCAGGGATATCCACCATTGGACCCCCCTGCACTATGCAGCTGGAAGCGAAAACAGTTTGCCATGTATTGAGATTCTGCTCTCCAAAGGAGCACAGATCGATAGCAGTGACGAATCCGGCCGGACCCCCTTGCATATTGCCTCCGAAATGGGCCACAGCCACATTGTCCATTATCTGGCCCAAAAAAAAGCCGAAGTTAACTGGAGAAGAAACGATAGTTGGCTCCCCCTCCATATCGCTGCAAGGCATGGTCGTCACCAGTGCATGGAAGTTCTGCACCACCACGGAGCCAGGCTTGACAGCACGATCTCCGATGAAATCAGTCGCTACTCGCACTTGACCCCGCTACACATTGCTGCTGGCCATGAAAGCCTGGAGAGTGCGACCTTCCTGATCAAGCAGGGAGTGGATATTAATGCCCGGGCTGCCGCAGGCGAGACCCCGCTCCACTTCGCCGCCATGGGTGGTTGCGACCGGGTCATGCACTTGCTGATCATCTCCGGTGCCGATATAAATGCCCGTGAACACCAAGGCAAAACGCCCATTCATCTGGCCGCCCTGGCAGGAAAAGAGCAGTGCCTGCTGATTCTGACCTCGCTGGCCAATATAGACATCAATGTACGCAGTGCCGATGGCCAGACGCCCTTGCACTTCGCGGGTAAGATTGGACACAACACGTGCATGAAAATCCTGATTGACCACAATGCGGACATCAATGCCACCACCGATGAGGGCTATACCCTGCTGCATATTCTGGCACAACATGGCCATATCGATTGCCTGAACACTGTGTTCAACCTGCCTAATTTCGAACCAGACAGCATGCAATGCCAAGATCAGTATGGTATGACCCCACTGCAACACGCTGTGCAGTTAAATAACCCACAGTGCCTGGAGGAACTGCTCAAGGCCGGGGCATCAACCAATTACCGCAGTGCCCATGGCTGTACGCCCCTGCATATAGCAGCCATGGAAAATTACGAGATTATCCTGAGCACCCTGCTGTGCTTTGGTGCAGACCTTAATGCCCAAAACGACAATGGCTTGACACCCATGCATCTCGCCGCCGCTGCTGGCAATGCAGCATGCCTGGAGATACTTCTGGATAATGGGGGACGGGTTGATACCGTTGATAATTTTGCCAGAACCCCAATGCAAATCGCTCAGGCAGAGGGCCACACAGAGTGCATCGAGGTAATTGCCCGAGCCCAGTCCAAGCGAGACCGGCTGGATGGCAGTGACAGCATCAGCAATGACAGCGACGACACGGCCTACACACCAAATGATTGAGAATGGACAGAACACCATCAGATTATCAATGCTCATGACGATGGTTTCTCACCCTCTGTCATGAAAGCTCCAGGAGGCTGTCCGAGAATAGACCGCCCTACGCGGCAACTGCTCCTGCGTTGCTCTAGCTCCTGCATCCATGCAGTCGTGCGGTGGCAGCAAATTGGTCTAAAAAGTCGGAAATTTTTAGT
>NZ_JAHHPO010000014.1 GCF_024606365.1 Endozoicomonas sp. ONNA2 | reverse complement strand
CCTTTAGTCTTGCTGCCACCTTGCCTTGATCGACAGGACGCTTGAGGCCCGCAAGGTGTCAAATCCGCAACCGGAAGCAAAGCCGACCGCTTCGGTTCAGGGTCAGTAGTTAAGGCTGATAGATAGCGGCTTGTGGATGCAGTCTTGAGAAGGGAATCAAGTAAGTGCCCTCAAATGTTGTATATCCTGGCCCCTGTTTTGTCAGAGGTCAGCACTGCAGATTTATGGAAAATGCAATGGTTACCAGGCACTTCTTATGGCTGTTTTTCAATTCCTGACCTACGCTGCCCCTGTGGATAATTTGAAAAATGCGCTCCAAAATCAGATGATTTTTAAATCCATTCATCACTACTGATGGTTCCATGAAATTAATATGCAAGCTCTGTTCGTAAACCAACTGACTACCCTGGACTTCAGTTACCTCTGTCCAAAACGTGGACTGGTTGGGGAAACCTGGCTTGTGGATGTGGTGCTCGGTGGTGAACTTGATCAACAGGGGATGGTGTTTGATTTTGTCCATGTCAAGAAACAAGTTAAAGCCTCGCTGGACAACCTCTCAGATCACCGTCTTTTGATTCCCCTGAAGGCAGGAGCAACCGCCATTACCCATAACCAGGAGCAGATAGTTGTCAGCTTTACTACCTGTCACGGGAAGATTACCTGTTCAGCACCGGCACAGGCTGTGTTGCTGGTGGATGCAGAGGCGATAACGCCAGAGTTACTGACCCCCTTTCTGGAGGATGCCATACAACCGGAATTGCCTGACAACGTCACAACGGTTGAACTCAGGTTATACCCTGAAGATATTGGCGGGGCTTACTATCACTACAGCCATGGGTTGAAGAAATACGATGGGAACTGCCAACGGATTGCCCATGGTCATCGCTCACAGATTCGGATTTTTGTTGATGAACAGCGGGATCAGTCCCTGGAAGCCTGGTGGGCATCACAATGGCGCGACATTTATATAGCCACTAAAGAGGATCTACAGGGTTCCTTCAGCGAGGATGACGTGGAGCATTATCGATTCAGTTATACGGCCAACCAGGGTTACTTCGAACTCAGCCTGCCAAGGTCACACTGTTATTTAATCGATACCGACTCCACTGTTGAACTGATTGCCAGCCATATTGCCCGCTGTCTGGCCGGGAGAAACCCGGACAAAAGCATCCGGGTTGCCGCTTTTGAAGGTCTGAATAAGGGAGCCATTGCTATGTATTCAGAGCCTTCAGCGGGTTGAGAGCCTTCAGCGGGTTGAGAGCCTTCAGCGGGTTGAGAGCCTTCAGCCGGTTAAGAGCCGCCTCGGTGCGCTGTGGTCTGACCTTTTCAGATCGATTCCAGATCTTTTCGTGAAAATAATAAGCCACGGTATTCACGGCAGGCTCAACCATCGCCAGGGCACCACCGATCATGACATCACCGGTCATCAGGTAACCGACCGTAAACGCAACACAAAAGTGAACAATAGCAAAAGAAACTGTCTTGGCCATGGGTGCTCTGGGGTAATCATTTCATCGTTGTTGACTGTATTTTATG
>NZ_JAHHPO010000167.1 GCF_024606365.1 Endozoicomonas sp. ONNA2 | reverse complement strand
GGTGATGACGCCGGGTGATGAAAATGAAACCCGACAGCTGCTGTCTACTGGTTTTCTTTATGATGGGCCGGCGTCGGTTCGTTACCCACGAGGAACAGGCCCTGGTGCCGAGATTTGTCCTGATCTTCTGCCTTTGCCTGTTGGTAAAGGTGAAATTCGTCGTACAGGAAGCAGGGTAGCGCTACTGGTGTTTGGCACATTGTTGGGGAATGCCCTGGCAGCTGCTGAGTCGCTGGACGCAACGGTTGCCAATATGCGGTTTGTTAAACCTCTGGATGAAACGCTGGTCAAAGAGCTTGCTGCCAACCATGAGCTGCTGGTAACTCTGGAAGAAGGGTGTATTGCTGGTGGTGCAGGCTCAGGTGTTATGGAATATCTGCAGAGGCAGGAGGTTAATGTGCCGGTTCTCAATCTTGGTATTGCTGATACCTACATTGAAGCCGCAAGCCACAGGGAACAGTTGGCTCAGTGCGGGCTGGATACGGCGGGTATTATTCGTTCTGTTCGTGACCGGATGGAGCGGATAGAGAGGCAGTCATTTCATCTTGGCATGGCGGCAACCGGGGCCCGGGAGGCTGTCCGGGAATAGATTGCCCGACTGCGTTATCCTCAATTTTCTGCCATCCCCGGACAACCTCCCTTTTATCCTGAATAACACGGCAATGTACAGATAATAAAAAAGGAGCCAGATGGCTCCCCGTTATTTTGTTCAGGCCATGTTGTACATGTGGCCCAGCTTCCACACCTTCGTGGCCAGATAACGCTCGTTATGAGGGTTTTGACCGGTCTGGAGGGGAATTCTTTCGACAACCCGAATGCCCAGGTTGGTAAGAGATTCCACTTTGCGTGGATTGTTAGTCATCAGTCTCAGGCTGCAAATGCCAAGATGATCAAGCATGGTTTTACACATGTCATATTTGCGCATATCCGGCTCAAAACCCAGCTCTTCATTAGCCTGAACCGTATCCATACCGCTGTCCTGAAGGTGATAGGCACGAACCTTGTTCAGCAGACCAATGCCACGGCCTTCCTGGCGGAGATAAAGTAATACTCCCCGACCTTCTTCAGCAATACGCTCCAGGGCCGCCTGAAGTTGTGGGCCGCAGTCGCAGCGCATGCTGAACAGTGCATCGCCTGTCAGACATTCGGAATGAACCCTGGCAAGCACCGGTCCCCCCTGACTGACATTCCCCATGGTTAATGCCAGATGCTCCTTGCCCATATCACTGTCTTCGAAACCATGCATGATGAATTCGCCATAGGGCGTGGGTAAGCGAGAATCTGCAACAAAACTGACAGGCACTCACTGCTCCTTATGTAGTTTGTGGGCGGATTGTATCAGTCCGTGAGGCTTCAGGCGAGTATGGTAATAAGGCAGGAAGATAAGGATTTGTCCCAGAATAACCTCACTATTTTACTCAGTCCGGATTTACTCAGTCCGGAACAATTTGCCTCAATCCGCATGATTCCGTGAGTTTCACAAAACTCATCCCTGATAATAGGATGTCAAGGTGAGCACTTTCGCCAGATAGATATAGTGAATGGCCTGAAGGGATATCAAGGCAAAGACGCCTGCCACCAGGTCATCAATCATAATGCCAATACCGCCATGAACTGTCCTGTCCAGCCAACTGATCGGCCATGGCTTCCAGATATCAAACAGCCTGAACAGGAGAAAGCCCAGGAGAATCCACTGCCATCCTGCGGGGGCGGCAATCATGGTTACCCAAAAGCCGCAAAATTCATCCCAGACTATGGCAGGATGGTCATGCACTCCCAGATCTTTTGCGGTCCGTCCACAGAGCCAGAAACCGGCCACTGACGCGACAAGCACAATCTCAAGGTATGTCCACAGGCCCAATCCCTGCAGTAGCAGGTAAAAGAATGCGGCAGCAATGGTACCAAAGGTGCCGGGCGCTTTGGGTGCCAGCCCACTGCCACAGCCAAGGGCGAGAAAGTGAACAGGATTTTTCCAGCAGGTTTCTCCTGGTGCTATGCCTTGTTTGGTGGAGAGCGTCATGGGCTTTATATTCTTTCAAAAATCAAAAATGAGTGTAGGCTTTTTTGCTGAGCAGGTTGCCCTGTGGGTCTCTGATTATTCCGTACTCATCAATAATCTGGCCAATACAGGTAATGGGGCAGCCATCTGAGAGTTTCGCCGGTAGTGTCTGAGCCATGGAGCGAGGGATCGTGAAACAGAGTTCGTAATCGTCACCACCGGTCAGGGCCAGGGTGAGAGCGGTATCCTGGTCATGGAACCGGTCAAGGGCTGCCGATCTGGGCACCAGCCCGGGCTCGATTTCTGCGCCCACGTTGCTGGCTTCGAGGATATGACCAAGGTCACCCAGCAGTCCATCGGAAATATCCAGGGCTGAGGTAGCACCTGCCTGGCGCAGCCATTGGCCGGCAAATAGACGGGGGGAGGGATACCAATAGCGATGTAACAGGTATTTAAGTCTTTCATCACCACAGGTTTCCGGTGTCTCGCCGCTCAATACAGAAGGCAGCGCACCGGCGGCATCACCCAATGTACCGGAAATACAGATAAGATCACCGGGCCGGGCACCGCTGCGCAGCAAGGCATGTCCTTTGGGGACAAGGCCCTGAACCTGTAGGGAGAGGGTCAGTGGTCCTTTCGTGGTATCTCCACCAATCAGCGGGATTTTAAATCGCTGGGCAAGGTGGGCGAGACCTTCGGAGAACTCTTTCAGCCAGAGTTCGGAAACCCTGGGCAGGGTCAGGCCGAGGGTAAAACTGTGGGGTTCGGCCCCCATGGCCGCAAGATCACTGAGGTTGACCGCCAGGGCCCGGTATCCAAGGGCAAAAGGATCGCATTCGCCAGGGAAGTGGACCCCTTCCACCAGGGTGTCCAGCGACTGGGCAAGCTGCATGTCTCTGGGGATATCAAAAAGCGCACAGTCATCACCAATACCAAGAATACTGCTGGTATACTGCCCTTGAATCCGGGCGATCTCAGGGCGAGCAAAGTAGCGTTTGATCAGCTCGAATTCACCCATTACACCAGTGGCCATAAATCCCCGTTAAATGGTCAAGTGGTCTATAGTACCTGACTCCGTCATGGCTTAGGCAGCTTATAATCAGCCTATTTTTTGCGGTAAGCATGCACTTCTTCAGAACGTAGACGCGGTGCCAGTTTGTCAAGGATGCCATTAATATAGCGATGAGAGTCCTGGGCGCCAAAGCGTTTGGCCAGTTCAATGGCTTCATTGATCACTACCCGGTAAGGAACATCTTTGCGGTTCATCAGTTCAAAGCAACCAATACGCAGGGCACAAAGCTCCACCGGGTCAAGCTGGTTCAATGGGCGGTCCAGCACGGCGGTCATCGCTTCATCAAGTTGGTTGGCGCGGTTGGGAACACCATGGATGATGGCACTGAAATACTCGGCATCCACTTTGCTGAAATCATTGTCAGTGTGGAATTGCGCTTCAATCTGGTTTAGTGGTGATTTGGCGATTTGCCACTGATACAGCGCCTGAAGGGCCAGCTGCCGTGCTCTTCTGCGAGCCGACGGGTTGAGCCGATTGGGGCTCTTCTTTTGAGCGGGCGTGCCTTGTGGGTTATTCATTGGCGAGGTGCTCACCTCAAGTCTCCAAAGTTATTAACAGGAATACCATTCGAAAGGCGTGGGCCTTTCGACCGTTTCTACCAGACTGGGACACCAGCAGGGCATCAAGGGTCAGCATTGCATCTTGCAGATTAACGCGGCTTTTTAACACTTTCGTTAGCAAGATAATCAACGTGCGGTTTACCGTCAGACAATCTACCCATCAAATAGTAATAGCAAAGGTAACTTTTGCATCAAAAAGATGTGCATCAAAAAGATGTGCATCAAAAAGATGTGCACCAAATAAAGATATGCATTTAATACAGCTGGACGGTAACAAATCAGTTTACATGATCGGACAACGCTAATGGTGATTTATTTACCCGAAGCAGGAATCGCTTGTGCTTTTGCGAACAACAGGTGACGGGAAGCGGACGGCGAACTTTTCCCGGGCCAGGTATAATGATGTGGTTATTCCATTACTCACCGAAAGGCAGATACTCCACAACCTCCAGGTCAAACCCGGACAGTGCCGCAAAACGGATGGGTGAGCTTAACAGGCGCATCTTGCCAACGCCCAGGTCCCGTAAAATCTGCGAGCCGGTACCAATGGCCTGATAGGCTCTGGATATACCATCAGAATACGAACGCTCACTGGCATCAACAAAGCGCTCCAGGGCCATGCCGAGGTCCTGATGGCTGCCGGAATCCAGGAGCACAACAACACCCGTGCCTTCTTCTGCTACTCTGGCCATGGCTTTGTGCAGAGACCAGCCGGTGCGGGCACCTTCACTGTGCGCTGCCAGAAGGTCACGGAAAGGTTCCATGGCGTGCACCCGAACCAGTGTTGGGGAGTCCGACGAAATATAGCCTTTGCTGAGCGCCAGGTGCTTGCAGTTGCTGATGTGGTCCTGATAAACCGAAAGATCGAACTGGCCAAAGTCGGTCTTGATCACCCGCTGGTCAACCTTTGCTACGGTTTTTTCATGGAGCATCCGGTAGTGAATCAGATCGGCAATAGTACCCATTTTCAGGTCATGCTTTTCTGCAAACGCTTCCAGGTCAGGGCGACGGGCCATTGAGCCATCTTCGTTCATGATCTCAATAATGGCGGCTGCCGGTGTCAGTCCTGCCAGGCGGGCAAGATCGCAACCGGCTTCGGTATGGCCAGCGCGGCTCAATACCCCGCCCGCCCGGGCGCGAAGCGGGAAAATGTGACCTGGCTGGACAATGTCAGCCGGGCGTGACAGTGGGTCCACCGCAGTTAAAATGGTCCTGGCTCGATCCTGTGCGGAAATACCCGTGGTCACCCCTTCTGCTGCTTCAATAGAAACGGTGAATGGTGTGCCATAGCCAGACTGGTTGTCAGACGCCCTCACCATTTGCGTAAGGCCAAGATAGTCACAACGCTCGCCGGTTAACGTCAGGCAGAGTAGTCCCCTCGCCTCACGGGTCATGAAGTTAACTATTTCCGGTGTGATTTTCTCCGCAGCGATGATCAAATCTCCTTCGTTCTCACGGTCTTCATCATCCATCAGTATGACCGGCTTGCCGAGGCGAATGTCCTCTAGAAGTGCTTCGATGGAGTTCAGCTGCATAATGTCCCTCTGATACCCGGTGGTTTCCGGTACGATTTTTATCAGCTATAGGCGAAAAATGTGTGGGAGCTATTTTACTCTTTTCATCGGGGGTTAACAGCGGTTTATGGATAAGCTGCGCTGTGTTGTGAATAGCTTGTCAGTTTCAGGCTGGGCGCATCGTCGCTGTTTATTTGGTTTATCATTAATTAATAGAATGCTAAAAGGGATTTTTTATAATGTTAAGAAATATATCGGAGGTATTAAAATCTTCTGCTGACGTTCTTGAACAATGGAGCAGAAATAACAACAGCAACTGGCGATCTTTGGATATGCAAAAAGTGCATACGTCAGATGGACGATGTGTTTACCAGCTGGATGTAAAAGAAGGTTTTTTTTCTTATCTGAAAAATCATGTCAAATGTTTCCTCTTCGCATCTCATTACAAGAAAACGATGGAGGAAGCGCTCCAGACACCCTCCATAGAGAAAAGCATAAAAGACAGGTATGTTGCGGCCCTGAACACAGGCGCTGTGCCCTTTGTCAGGCACATCTCATACAAGGCACCATTGCCAGCAGTCGAGGTTGGCCAGAACACAAATAGCCAGACATTACCTCCGGCAGGGTCAGACCATGATTCAGGTAGTGAAACAGCCAGTAATCCGGGTGAATTTCCTGAGCCATTTGAAGGAGCACCCGGGTTTGGTAATGACCCGCGGGATATCGGTTATGCCCAGAGCCCTGTGAGCCATAACCACTCAAATGCTGACCCACATGATTATGGACTTCAACAAGCATTGGTGCGCAGTATGAAGACTCAATTGACGGATCAGTCAAGACGTGATGCCACGGAGGCAGCCCGGCTGGCAAAAGCTATAAGCGATAGCATGGCCGTAAGTAATGAGAATGATCCCACCCTGATTGAGGCGATAGTGCGCAGCAGATTAACGGAACAGCAAGATGAGCAAAGGCGTCTTTGGCACCTTGCTAGAGAGCAGGCAGATGTGCAAAAGGCCATTGGGCTTAGTTTAAGCCCAGACACGGTGACTGAGAGCGATCCCGGTATGGCGCAGGGTATCGCTGCCAGTAAACAAACCGGCGTCAGTCATGATGAAAAATGTCGTCGGCAAGAGGAAAAGGCGAAAGAAATATTAAAGAAGTACCACCGGAATTTTTTTCAGACGACTCGCCAGGGCGATTGTTTTTACGATGGAATATGCAAGCTTAGAGGTCATTCCAGCATCACGGATTTAAGAAAGCGATCCTACGAAGAGGGAATAAAGTGCCTGCAAGGCGAGGGTAAACTGAAGCCGTTTGACCCGGAAGTCACTCCAGTGCTTAAAGATGATATTGAAAAGTTACGAAATAATCATAATTATGCCCTTGAAACTGATGTTCGCCTGATGGCTTGTACTGAAAATTGCAGGATCGTTGTTTGCGATCTGGAGGAAGCGGTAAGAATGGTTGCAGGCCCAGAAGGTGAGCTTGATTATCCAAAAAAAACATTGTCTGAAGTCATGGAGCAATACCCTGAGGCAGAATTATTTGTGCTCGATAACAAGCACTACATGACCGGCAAGAAAAATTAGTGTGGCGTCGTTGGCCAGTTACTTATTCGCCCTGATTATAGTTGGGCTCAAGTTGTTAAGTAGTTGGCCAACTACTTATGCCATCTACAACGACCTTTTCTCATGATGCGACTATTATTATCCAAGCATTATCCAAGCATTATCCAGAAATTGCTGGCCTCGCCGTGATTTTCCAGTCATTACCTATTGCCCGGATATCTTTGATAACCAGCTCTTTTTTTTCAGACATGCGGTGCAGTGGCAAATTCAACAGAGGTCTTGCTTCTGAGCCCAGCAGAACCGGAGCCATGAACACCACCAGTTCATCAATCAGGTTTTCAGCCATCATACTGCCAGCCAGTTGAGCGCCGGTTTCCAGTAGCACTTCGTTGCACTCCCTGCGCCCCAACTCTGCTAATAGCGCCGGGAGGTTTACTCTGCCCGCCGTTATCTGCCCAGCATTATCTAACAGTAGTATTTCTGCACCCGCCTGCTCCAGCAGGGCTTTTTTCTCAGGGCAGCATTGTGCGGTGGTCACGATCAGGCAATGTCCGGGGCCTGAAATGACTTTGGCATCAATGGGTGTTTGCAGTGTTGAGTCCAGAACCACTCGCAGTGGCTGACGTTTGCAGATAGCAGCTGCGTTGGCCAAACCCAGTTCATCGGGGCGAACCGTCAGTGAAGAGTTATCGTGAAGGATCGAGCCTACCCCCGTGATAATTGCACAACTCTGTGCTCTGAGTTTTTGCACTTCGCTGCGTGCCATGGGGCCGGTAATCCATTGGGATTCACCACTGGCCATGGCGGTTCTGCCGTCCAGACTCATGGCCAGTTTCGCCCTGACCAGCGGCATCCTGGAAGACATGCGCTTGAAAAAACCTTCATTCAGGGCCCGGGCTTCATCTTCAAGCACACCGAAGAGGGTTTCTATCCCCGCTGCCTGAAGCATGGCCATGCCTTTCCCGGATACGGAAGGGTTTACATCCTCTACGGCGGCAACCACCCGTGCGACACCGGCAGCCTTGAGTGCTTCTGTGCAAGGCGGTGTTCTGCCAATATGGTTGCAGGGTTCCAGGGTTACATACACGGTGGCACCTTTGGCCCTCATGCCAGCCATACGCAGTGCCTTCTCCTCGGCATGAGGCCCTCCTGCCCTTTCATGCCAGCCTTCTCCAACAATATGACCGTTGACGTCTATAATGACACAACCGACTCTCGGGTTAGGCATGGTTGTGTACCAACCTGAGCGAGCCAGCTCAATTGCCTTGGCCATAAAGCCCCTTTCTATCGCTTCTCGGGTCATTGGAACCTCGGTTTAATGTAACTTTGCCGTGAAAAATATTTTGTTTAACCATTTTTCATCCTTGAGGGTGGCGCAAAATATTTTCACGCGCTATGGGCATTTATGTCAGGGAATTATGCTCATTACTTTTTCTTGTCAATAACAATATGGCTGAACGAGCCATCAGCATCGATTTTGAAGGCTTTGCCAAAACCTGCGGTATATTGTCCATTTTCAGGTTTCAGCGCAAACAGATGAAAGTCTGGCAGATTACGTAATACTTCCACCGTGCTGCCAAACTTTTCCTGAACCAGGTCCAGCCAGTGGTCACAGCGTTCGCTGCCTCTTGGCAACTCTTCAGCCTGGCAATGGAAAAAGGCACGTTCACGGGCAAACAGGTTTTTGGTTTCTGACTCAGGGGCTGCAAACAGGATTGAGCAGACAGGGTTAGCCTGCAGATTAGGTGTATGGTGAGCCAGCTCGCTGATGAATATATAAAAATTGCCATCCTCCCCGCGCAGGTAGGGAGTGTAGCTGATTTCCGGCTTTCCTTGCGCAGACAGGGTGGAAAGAGTTAACGTTTTATGGCTGTTTACCAGCTTCTTGCAGCACTCGGCGATTGCCGCAAGCTCTTCACCTTCTATAATTGCTGCTTTCTTGCTCATGATGACCTTAAGCTGATAATCAACATTGTTAGCCCGAACTATAACCGGTTGTGTGCGCTCTTGCTTGTGCATCTTCACCATAACGGCTCGATTTTAAACGATTGGTGACGTGTTTTGTCATTTTGCCGCCTGCTTTTGCGCATAATAAACGGCAATTTATGATATTAGATAGCTGTTTTAGCCGAGCCAACGGCTTTAAATTAAAAAAACGATAAAAACAGGCATCTGTCATGTATAGCAAACAGTTCGTACCATCCTCTTACCATCAAAGTAAAGTACCCCGATGGAATGCCAGTGCATTTTGTTTGCCCGGGCCACCGATATTGCTCTTCCCCCTCACAGTAGACCAGATCGCAGTTAACAACGGCTATCCGCCCGCCATGGATGACTCGCTCTCAATGGCAGAAAACCACCTTGCCCCGGAGGCAACAGTCCCCGGCTGTGGTTCTCGTTTTTTTTGAACCACAAAGACACAGAGACAAAAAGAAAAGATTTCTTTTAT
>NZ_JAHHPO010000166.1 GCF_024606365.1 Endozoicomonas sp. ONNA2 | reverse complement strand
TCACCTCACAAAACCGAATTTTTATCCTCAATTTTCTGTCGTCCTCGCTACGGAGACGCCCAGTCGGGCGCTATTCTCGGACAGCCTCCCGGCGCCTTTGCTATTCCCCGTTTTTCGGGAGTAGCTTGCCTATTATAATATCTTTTTCCTTAAACCCTAGACTTACACTGATTCTGGGGTCAAAACTAGAATCGGAAAAGTCTGCAACTTTTGCAGAATATTTATTTCCCATAAAATCATTTATTTTTATGCGAAGTTCTTGCGCTTTTTCCAAGGTGTCAACCACGATCTCAAGCTCGCCGGGACCCCGACCCCATTTGATTTTCTGGATAGGAGTACCGTTGAATTTTTCTTGTAAGGCCGTTAGTAATTGACTCTCTTCGGCTTCTGTTGGCAGGTCGCCAAAAGACTGCTCGGATATGGAGAATGTGGAGGATGTGGAGGATGTGGAAGATGTGGAGGATCGTCTGGAGGGTATCCAAGCGCTATCAATACTTCCTTCACCCGAAGGAACCAGATACTCTTGATCCTTAACCGCTGCTTCAAGCACACGATTACCTTTTTCATCGGCAACAATAGCCAGTCCGGGGCTATTAAAATTAAAATTAAAAGTTTTATCTTTTTTGTCAGACATATGTCTGGTGGCCTTTGATGTTGCAGTAGCAACTGAACCTTCGGCACCTTCCTCATTTAATTTGAAGACGGTTGTTTGGCGTGTTTCGACGTGATCAGTATACCTTCCGCCTATTTTCTCTAATTGGTCTGGCGTTATTTGTATTCCCCGTAAAGAACCAATCTGATCCAATAGATTGCTGTTCGTACTGTTTATATCCATCACCGGGAGCGTCAGTCTAACTTTTTCGGGTTTACTTTCAATTGCTCTACTTATCATATGATCAATGACCTCAGTACTTGTAATGCTGCCAATGGCATCAGGTGAAGGTTGAAGCGGTGCTATCGCCACCAAGTAAAGTTGCTCATCCCCCGGCTTTAATGGTTTAGCGATGGCAGCCAATACCTGGTTAAGGTCAACAAATACACGCACATCATCAGCCGTTGCACTCATCGTTTCAACGTTAGTTGAGGTCCCATCTGCGAACAAAAATGGCTTAAATTCAGTATTCTCCTTATCAAACGGTTTATTCCATTCTGCCTTAAATGACAGAATATGGTTCATGGTGGTGTCGATATTTTTCCGATAGGGGTGATTCCCCAGAAAATCAGTAATTAAACCCCCGGTAGCGCTTTTGACGTATTCATCCGTCACATCAGCTACGCTTAAATTTCCATCAGAGCGGAGTAGCTCTGCATGATAATACTTGGACAGGACTTCTAAAAGTCCATCATCGAAGTCCTGATAACTACTGGTTGCTATGAAGCTCAATGCAGAAACCATCTGCTTGTTGTTACCATCGAAAAGATGCTCTACGCCGTAACGCCCCAGTACCTCATGGAGTGCCAAAACAAGCTCAGGTGTCAGTTCATCGGGAGGTATGCCAAGGATCTTTGCCATATCGTCTTTATGCATGGCTGCCAGCAACAATCCCAGTGACGAGGACAGGCTCGTACTGGACGTAACATTGCTGGACCCGCCGGCAAGATTTAATATTCTAAAAGCCAGGTCATTAATACATGCGGTAACTATGCTTTCAGCACGTTCCAGGAGTTCTTGCCAGTTGGAGGTTGTTGTTTCAATCGGTGCATGTGTAGAAACAGTTGGTGTTATTGTGCGTGAGCTGGTTGGGTTGATCATTTTAATGCTCCTAATATACTGATGTTATCAGGGTTGAAATCAATCAATATTTGTCGACCAAGGTCAGACAGAATCAGTAGACAGCCTCTTGGGATTTAAAGTTCCGAAAAAAATGAATTTTTTCCCTTATGCTTCAGATCTTCAAGTTTCTGTTTTAACTGGTTCTCGTCCAAAAACGCATCAGGCAATCATAATTTGACTGTACGTATGTTTTACTCGATTTCGCAGTTTTTAATCAAAAGAATTGACCGTAAAAATCAGTGTTGGCTCTGAAATAGCCTGTTTTCTCAGGCCTGATCGTTTTTTGATTGGTAGTATGAGAACCATCTGGTCTCATCTTGTGATTAAGCATAAGGGAGGAGCCCGACTATAGGCAATAACATAGACATATGTAGACAAACTGCGTTTTAATGAGTGCATGTAACTATGGATTTTTGTTAACCTGTGGAGTATCTAAAGAAAGTACTGGTAT
>NZ_JAHHPO010000165.1 GCF_024606365.1 Endozoicomonas sp. ONNA2 | reverse complement strand
TGATAACACGAGTCGTTGGCAGACAGGTGATGGGTTTTGAAGACGTCCTTAAATAAGCGCTTACGTCCATTCAAAGTGCTCAGAAATCTCTGAGCCATTGTCAATCAGACCGTAGACCTCGGTATATTTTTTTTTGCGGTGATCGTTGGGTTTCCCGGTTACTTGCGCCAGATCAGCCGCACCGTGCATGGCGGCTACCAGATGCCGTTGAAATTCAGTCCCGTTGCCAGGCCCGGAGGTAAAATCCCAGGGCAACTGCGTCGGCAGGTCAAGACGTGTAGCGTCAAGCCCCCCGACCGTTAATCCGGGAAAATCAGCCCCAACCCCGTAACAACGGATAATGTCCATACGATCTGCAAAGCGTAATATGCACAGATACCAGCGCACGGAGTCAGACAGGTTCTGCTCTTCTGCGCCATTGACATCATTTTCCTTGCTGACCATCGCCTTTGCCATATCCTTCAGCAGCGGTTCAGGATAATGCCCGGTCAGGTCCCGTTTGAAGTAGACAGCTGACCTTGTTTCTTCCGCTGATTTGGCGACATCTTCGGCAGCAGCATCATGGTAGATAATCGCCAGCGCCAGGAGTTCTTTTTCTGCCGGGTGCAGGTAATGCTGCTGAAATTTTTCCAGCAATTCCATATACCAGAGCCCATTATTCCTGGCCCGCAGGACATGACTGCAGCTGTGCAGCGGTTTCCATACGGTTGGCAAGGTATGTCTGCCAAGGCTCTGGATCACGCATTCCGGTCCCGGACGGCGGTAACAATGCTGCAATACCCGATGGTGCTTTCATTATCGCCGACATTATCAGGCAGGACCGGCGGTTTGCTGAACGCGTCCACCATAAACTGTAATGCCGCTGGTACCTCGGTTTCCTCAGGTGCCGCCAATGGGCAAGCATCGTTCGACAGACCGAGCGATTGTTTCAGATCCGCGATTTCCAGATTGGCCTGTCGGACATGCTCCGACCAATTCAGGTAGAAAGGATGCGTGTTTCGTTGCTTCCATAGTCCTTCAAACCATTGGATGAACCCAGCCACGGATAAATTACCAATAACCTTTCTACCGTCACGGCACCAAACGTCCAGATTACGTTTAACCCTGGCCTTAATATCTTTGTTCAGGGAAGCTCCATAATGAAACAGGGCGAGTAGGTGGGACTCAAAGATATCAAGGTTTAAAGGGTAACCAAGGTAATCACATAGTACCTCTTCAAGTCGGCTCTGCCGTTGCTGCTGACTGAGCCCCCGGCAGATTCGGTCAAATTCAACGACGCTTCCCGAACAACCGTTCAACGGCAACCACTTGAGATCTTCCAGACTCAGGAATTCAAATGGAGCAAAGGCGGCCACCATATAATTCATTGTGCCCACTCGCACGTCCTTTATGAAAAAAACGATTGTGAATTGGCAAGCCACCCTGTTTTAATTCCAGAAGCCTCTCGGAATTGTAACAACAGGGATCACTCACCAGCTTGATGGCCTGTTGCAATTTGTGAAAAACATCCGGTGAGGCGGTTAATTCCGAACTCAGTGCCTCTGTACGCAAAGGCATTGGCAGTAGATTCAGCATGGCTCTCAAACTTTCCCGGTCTATGCCCTGTGAGAATGCAAAATCATCCAGAGAATGCTCATTCAGGGCCAGGTGTTTACTGTCCAGCTCATCATCAAAACAAACCTGTACAGAACCTGTGCGGTGACAATAAATAACCAGAGGCAACGGTCCAAGCTGCAATACCTCTTCACAATGACGTTTATCCTGCAGGATATCGGCAATATTCATCTGAGTATCGAGGTAAACAAAAAAACATCTGATGTCTTTCTTGCTGTAGTTGGTAAGCACCAGCTCCGGAAAATCAAGAGAATTATAGGCGTCGGAATGATTCCAGATTACCAATCCAGGCAAACTGAAAGTCCCATCTGCTCGCAGATGTCCCGAGGTGAAAGGAGGTGCACGACTGTAGGTGATAACATAGCCATATATAGACAACCGGTGATATAATGGGTACATGTAACTATGGATTTTTGTTAACCTGTGGAGTATCTAAAGAAAGTACTGGTAT
>NZ_JAHHPO010000164.1 GCF_024606365.1 Endozoicomonas sp. ONNA2 | reverse complement strand
GTAAATAATGGTCTGTGGCATTGAAGGGCGGTTGCTGTGGCCCAGGAAGCCGACAGTGACTGATCCCTGTCTGGGTTAGCGGGTTCCACTGACCGTTGCTATCCTGCGGCAATACCTTGATTTTGCCGGCCCAAAAATCGTAAGTCATAATCTTGTCCTGCCGGGGGCTAAAGCCTGCCCTCACCGGCACAATGTCTTCGCCATTAGTAGAGGGTCTGTGCGCCAGCACCACCGCCGCCTCCCAAATGCCATCGCTGTTCAGCTGGCTTACCGTGACATTGCCATCGTGGCTGATACTCAGGAATGTATCTTCCGACCGGTTGAACTCGAAACGAAATGTATCCTCCCGGATCTTGCCATTTTGCGACCAGTTGCCATCCGCAGTTTGTTGCCAGATACCCAGAACACGATCGTCATTTCGGTCACAACCATGGATAACCAGGTTCTTGCTTGTGGGGCTGAACCTGGCATCGTAGACATCTCGACCGAACTTGATCACTTTTTTGAGCTTCAGATAATTGCCATCGCAGTGAAAGATATCCGCCGTCTTTGCATCTATTTTGCCCGATTGACTGTTTTCAAGGGCAACGCCCTGCAAAGGAACTGACGCGTCGTTATTTGCAGCAGCGCCAAAAACGCCCGCAGTCAATACTGTCTGGCAGGCAGATTCGGTGTCTGACTCGTCCGTAGATGCTTTGCTGTCTGAGCTGTCTGAGTCGTATGCTGACGCGTCGGATTCTGAGTCATACGTTGATGAATCGGTACCTGAGTCGTCCGTTGATGGCCTGTTCAGTGAGGTCAGGGTATTACCGCTTATAAAAGAACCCTCAGGTACCCTGGCCTCATCTGCTGAACCAGGCTCGGGACTATTCGCAGAAACAGAACCCGGCACCGTGGCCTCATCTGCTGAAACAGGCTCGGAACTACAATCGTACTGCACGTGCTCATGGGTTTGCGATACTTCGGCTAAATCAGCGTTTGATGTCTTTGGATTCAGTTCGGCAACCTTACGCTTTTGGATGGCGGTGGTGACCATCGGTTCCGGTGCTAAATCCAATTTCAACGGTTGCAGGGATTGGACCAGTTCCCGTTCAGGGATTTCTGAGGCTGGATTGTTAACGAAAGCCACCACTGATTTATGCGGTGGTTTCAAATCATAAAATGACTGCCCTTCATCGGTTGCTATTCTGCTCGCGGCTGAACTACCTGACGCTATTGGATGCATGATAACTCCGGTCATATCGACACAAGGATTGAATTATAGAGCTATGGATTAGTGGTACTTTGATGGTTGTTTAATCGTTCCTTAATAGTTGTTTGGCCATTCAGTGAAATGTAGATCAGTCAATTTGACCAAAGTTCCCGAACTGAGGGATTTTTTTGTTCAGGGTCATAAAGTCATTGGAATGG
>NZ_JAHHPO010000163.1 GCF_024606365.1 Endozoicomonas sp. ONNA2 | reverse complement strand
AAAAATTTATTGATCATTTTATTGCGTGAAAGGAAATGATCAGCTATTTCACATTAAAATTCAGATACCTGTCTCAATATTCATAAATTCAGGAAGTGAATATGCAGCCCACTAATTTCGCAACGATTCACCAAGCCCAGCCTTTTTCTGACAACACATCCGCAGGCTCGCCTTCCCCCAATGGCAGTGATATCCGCACCATACCCCCAACCCTTGTACCAGTGAATCAGTCAAGTCACAGTGCCACTGACCGGGGTCTCTCCCTGAATAATTACGCGGTAGATACTTGTGAAGTTGCCAATACCCTGCAAAGTCAGGTGGCCGCAGAAGCCCCTTCTTACCAGGCCCCACAGACAGCCTCATCCGTGCCAGCCAGACAAGGTGTCAATGGCGCAAGATTGCTACAGGAGGTAGGCCTTGCCAGGAATAATATCCAGTCCCACATGGATGCACACTATCCCGGCAAATTTGCCCTGACCATTCCCGATAACAATGCCACGATGGTGATTGCCGAATTTGTTGCCCCTTTTGGTTGGTGGGAAGGGGCTTATTTCAAGGTTGAGTTTGATTTCAGAAACACTGATAAACACAACGAGGGGCCATCGGTCATTGTCAAACTGGCCCCGCCGGTTGCCCACCTGTTTGATGAAGAGTTGTGCCTTGCCCAGGTCATTCCCCACAGTGCCTTTCCGTATTATTGGAAAGGGGAAGTGGCTGCAAAATACAGCAGCTACAATTTTGACCGGGTGCAACAAATGATGAATGTGATCAATTTTCTCATTATGGACACCGATTTCTGGGATGAGGGAGCAGGTTACAGCATGGGCTATCCTGACACCAAAAACCTTAACAAACCCTGGTATCGTCACTATGTGTTTCAACAGAAAAAAGTAATGGAATTTTCAGGCTCCGAAGGCCCTGAAAAACTGAAACGCCATATTTCAAAGCAGATAGCCTCAGTGAACCAACGAGCCAAAAAAAGCAGCTGCAGTTCGCTGTTATTCGAAGCAGATCCGGAAATGATCCTCCGGCAAAAGTCTGAGAGTCTGGATTTTTCCACCATTAAACCCTCAGAGTACGGCTGTTCTGAATTTTCCATCCCCGGTTGTACCCGACAGGTAGAAGTATATTCCCGAGAAGATTTGTCAAGCTGCGTACCGGTGTCACCCATTGTTATCGAACCCGATGATGAACGGATGCAGCAGCTGTTGGCCAAAAACCGGGTTGATGTAACGCTTGAACATAATGGGCAAAAGTACACCACGCCACACAAGGCAGATTACTTTTATCCGGTACAGCTTGATCCACAGGGACGGGTCGAAGAATTTTATATGACCGCTGATAAACAATTTTTCACCATCAACCGCGCAGGCAAAATCGAGACACCCATTATAAAATATAACCATTCTGGCCCTGAATCAGAGTCGGCAAATATAAGACCAACAGTTGATAATGTACCGAAAACATACAGCCTCGATAAATTGGAAAGCGTATTGAGCAATAAACTTCTTGCCATTACCAGTGAACACCATAAATTAGAAGGCATATATTTTGGTAACAAAAAAATTGAGAACGATGATGATTTAACCGAAGCAATTACCCATTTAAGAAACGACATAAGCCAAAATAACCGCAACAGAAAAAATACAGGAAAACTGGCGGTTATTTTTGTTAAAGAACCAATTGAAGAGTCGGAACAGAGCTACTACAAGAGTTGGAAAGCAGTATTAAAGCCGACTAAAACCATAGCTAAAGTCAGTAACCTGGCATCACAGTATAAGCTGACCATTTCTCAGGAGACGCCTGTAACCACCCGGCGTTATCGGGATGGCATGCAGTGGGGCGTCGAGGCCAACGCCTGGCTACCGGTGATGGATCCAGAGATGCAAGGTTATGAAAAAGTCGCTCTTATCAAACAGCTGGTAGACTTTGGCCACAAAACATTAAGATTGCCCGACAAAAGGGATGCCCTCACCGCCGGTGATGCCAATAACATCATCATGAAGTCCATGACCATGCTCATGGTCGATGCGCTGAAAGAGGGCAAGGACTGGCTCCCTTCCCAATGTTTCCTGGATCTTATGGTGAATGCCATCAATACACACTACGAAATCGGCAAGTTATATGCTGACAGGAAGTATCGGAACCTGGGTTTAATGAATCATGCCTTCTCAGGAACGCTCAACAAGAAGAACCTGAAAGACTTTGCATTTTTAATCAATTACCTGGTGTCTGCCTGGAACCAGATGGTCGACATAAGTGACCAGGAACGGGATGCATTAAGACCAAGGCTGGTGATCAATGCCTTTATTGAATATCTGGTCAGGGTCATGGAACGAGAAGCCAAAAATCCTGAAACATTCGCCCAACAGGGGCTGGATAACGAGGCAGGACTCACGCTGGACAAGATCATTAACGCCGCAAAAACTGGCTTCAGTGTGGTTGCCCATCAACTGACCCTGCTTGATTTCTTATTGAGCCGCCCGGACTCCTTAAGCAGGCTGACAGAGCCTGAGCGGGATCAGTTACAAAGTGAAGTGAAAAAAATTCAAGAATTTATCTCCCCCGACCAGGATGGCAAGTATGCCCGGCTGATGCAACGACTTTTCCCTGCTGCAAGCGACTGGGCACAGCCTGTTGACTTTACCTCTACTGAACATCAACAAGCCATCATCAAGACAGTACTGGAAAAGTTCCATGAAAGGACCGGGCAGTCATCAGATGCCGATACGGATTCCGAACAGCCAATGGAAGTGGACAATACGGTACCGGGCAAGGCATTCGCCGTTACCGATGACAGCGAGTATGAACGTCTGGCTACGCGCCTGGGTGAACAGCTGGCGAAACTGAAATTGCGTAAGAATGTCCCGGTAAAAGAAAACGGTTCTGCCAGGTACCAGCAAAGTTGTCACTACTGCGGTGACACCTACACCACAGAAAATTCTCTGTATGAAACGGAAAACCCGATAAAGATCAAACGACAGAAGAAAAAGGGTTATATCTACCGCTCAGGAATGCCTCTCCATCGGGAATGCAAGCAGATAAGGCAGGAGGACACTAAAAACGCCCTGTCCCTCATCCGGGCCCTGGAAGACGATTTTCCTTGTGACCCCAAAAAAGTGCAAAAGGTACAAAAGTCGCAAACGGTTCAAAAGGCATATAAGTCACAAAAGGCAGAAAAAGAACAAAAGGCACAAATTAAGATGAACGATCTGCAAAAAAGTACCAAAGACCAATCATACCCGATGATGCTGAATATACCTCTCGCTCCCTCATAATGGGGAGCGAGCAACATAGCATCAGCCTGGAAAATGGATGGCGCCAGTAGATCGTCTCAATGAGTTGGGTGCGAACAGCCTCTTGCAGGCTGTTTGTGAGGGAGCACCGTTCCGGGGAGTACGTTCGACCGTGCAAAATTCCCTCAGATCGGCAGAGGACAAGTGAGATTCAGTGTCATTGGATTCAGGGCAGTTTATTAAATATCCGGGCTAACCAAGGGTGCTGAACGAAAAACCGGGGTCGAAAACCGGGGTCGGATCTTGAATCTTGATCGATTAAAACCTCCACCTCAGCCTGGCCTGACGGGTGCAATTCCCTTTTATTGGCAGTAAATGGCAACGACCTGCACTCCTTCAGGAATCAGTGCCTTGCCCCCCTGTGCCAGGTATTCGAGGTTAGCATCACTTGAACTTCGATGAACAAGCGTCCAATGCCTGATGCAAAGCGGTCAGGGGCGTGCCTGACTCAGGAATTTTAACGCCCATCGTCTTTTATAAAATTCTATTTTTTATGAAACTCTCTCCGCCAATCCTGGTCTCAGGCAAGGAGTCAGGTCGAAATGTAAGGCAAAGCAATGAATAGTGTCAGCGAAAGTGCGAAAAATTTGTCTTTTATTTGTTCTCTCTGTGAAAACGACGATAGACGTATCGGACAACAGGGTGGGCGACTGGTCCAGGCCTCTTGCCCGGGCTCTCACGTTTTCCACCTGG
>NZ_JAHHPO010000162.1 GCF_024606365.1 Endozoicomonas sp. ONNA2 | reverse complement strand
GCCACCGCACGACTGCATGGATGCAGGAGCCAGAGCAACGCAGGAGCAGTTGCCGTATAGGGCAGTCTATTCTCGGACAGCCTCTTGGGCCACAGCATGTAAGTGGCTTGACAAAATAATAACTATTACACAAGGAAGCAAATTATGGCTGGTTTTGGTCGTACTCAGCTGTCGGTTTCTATCGGCCGGGTTAACTCGGCGAGGGCTTGCCAGAAATCCACCGGAGCCTCTTTTTCTTCGGTCCTGCGAGCGCCAGCGGCGGCCGGTATGTTGTTGTCCGGCACCGCAGTAGCGACTGATCACGACATACAGGCTGTCAGTGACTTCACCGCCATCAGCAGCAATAACAATATTCATGATATTACCTCCAGAAAAATGTCGGGTACGTCCGCGATCAACGTATTCGATAAATTTGTGGTGGGTTCGTCCCATACCGTAAACCTTCAGGTGCCTGACAGCGCCAGCAAACTGGTGAATATCGTTCGGGGTTCTGAAGCGCCGGCGGTTCACGGGATCATGAACAGCTACCAGAATGGCTCACTGGGTGGTGATGTGGTCTTTGCCAGCTCAGCGGGTTTTCTGGTGGGTGAGTCGGGGGTAGTCAACGTTGGCAGTCTGGCCATCAAGACACCGACCGATAATGACATCACCGGGCTGATTAGTGGCAGTGATGTGGTTGATGCAAAAATCACTGATCTGCTTAACGACAGTTTTAGTGTTTCATCCTCCGGTACTGTTCGTATTCAGGGCAAGGTCAATACCGCCAGCGGCCTGGATATCAATGCCAATACCATTCAGGTGGATAGTGGCGGTATTGTCATTTCAGGGCGTGCCGCCCAGGCCAGTGCGGTGGCATTAACGGCTGTTAATGTGGACGATCTGACCATTCCCACAGAACTTAATGTCGATGGTGGCGTCATTACCCTGAAGGCGTCCAGTTCGGCAGCCGGAGCCATTGATCTTTCGGGCGATCTTTACGCGGATGGTGGCTTCACCATCATGGCGGATAATATCGATGTGAATGCCGGGGCCACGCTGGACAGCCGGGACGCCAACTCAGCCAGTGCAGCCGGTACCATTGCCTTTACAGGCAAGGATCAAGCCGCAACCACCCTGAATCTCAGCGCTGCCGGAAAAGCGGTGGTGGTTGAGTCGGCAACCGCCGCCAGCCCTGAACAGGCGGCTGATGGTATTACCCTGATTGGTAATACGACAGTGGCTGGCTCTGCCACGATCACCGCAGACACGTTCAAAACCGCAGCAAACAGCACCGTGGACCTCAGTGGCAGCCTGACCGTTACTGCCGACAGTAAAGCCGATGTTTCCGGCATCCTGGCCGCTGAATCCGGGATAACCATCACCGCCAAAGATATAGACCTGAATGCTGGCAGTACCCTGGATACCCGGAACAGTGATGACTCAGCCAGAGGGGATGTTACCCTCACCGCATCCGTGACCAAGGAGATCGGTTTTGGCAAAGCCGATTCAGACACCAGTATTGACCTGGGAGGGCAGGTCTATGCAAAGGATGTCACGGTCAAGGCCAAATCCATTGCCAACAGTACGTTTTATGAAGAGCCGGGTACGGCCATGGGCATACTGGCCGCTGGCGCTTTTGTCGGGGCATCCTTCTATATGATGGAGGCTGAGGCTGATGCCACTGTCAACGTCAATAATAGTGCGAATATCCAGGCCAGCGGCAATGTTTCCTTGCAATCCGAGGCCCATGCCTTAACGGAAGCGTCGTCTATTGTTATTGGCGAGACATTTCCCGCGTCCTTACCGGCCATCTACGCCAGCAGTGACGCTAACAGTACCACCCATGTCAAAAGTGGCGCGACCATTGAAGCAGAGGGTAATCTTGAGGTTTCCGCCCACAATGAAGCGTATATTTCCGCATCAGCACTGGACATTATTGCGGAAGATGACAATACGGTGGTTATTGCCGCGGCGGTGGCTGAGTCCGATGTGGATGCCAGGGCAATCATTGACTCGGGGGTCACCCTGGACGCTGACAACCTGGTGCTGGCCGCAGAAAACCAGAACTATTATTACGTTTCCGCCTCCGCTTATGGTCTGACCAACACTCAATATGGCATTGCCATCGCCGTTGGTGATTTTAATACCAACACCACGGCAGAGCTGGGCAGTAGCCTTGGTACTGACAATGACAAGGTGGGCAATGTCACCATCACCTCCCTTAACCGTACCTTGAATCAGCGGGTGCATTCCGGTGTCACGGTGGGGAGCAGCCTGCTGTTCAGAACGGTGGGGTCGAAAGCGGTACAGGGGTTATCGGCGTTACAATCCGGCGTCAGCAATTATACCCAGCAGTTTCTCAAGGGGTCGGGGCAGAGCGTAGATACCGATGATTCCGGAAAGGTGAGCTTCAAAGGTGGCCTGTCGTTTTCCCTGAACCTCTCCGACCATGACGCCTATAGCTACCTTGGTAATAATGTCAGTGGACAGACGGG
>NZ_JAHHPO010000161.1 GCF_024606365.1 Endozoicomonas sp. ONNA2 | reverse complement strand
GAAGCGGGCGGCGGCATTTTCCCGGACTGAATAAAATGATGAAGTTATTCCGGGAGAATTACTTAATGCTTCGGATAACCGGTAATATCCCGAATGGATTGATACAACGGCTGCAGGCGGTTATAGAGCTTTTTATAAACCTCATTGTACAAACGATCATACAGCTGCACGGTCGGCAGGTCCGGCTCAAACACATCGCCCACCCGGGTCATGTTATCAATGGCTTCTTTATAGTTTTTATGAATGCCAAGGCCGACACAGCAGTTAATGGCTGCGCCAAGGCCGGAAGCTTCGAAAGTGTGTGGTCGTTCTGCCGTCATACCAAAAATATTGGCCGTTAATTGCATGGCGGCATCACTCTGGGAGCCACCGCCTGAGACCCGTAACCGGGTGATCGGTGTGCCACTGCGTTTTTCGATCCGCTCTTTACCGGAACGCAGTTCGTAAACCAGCCCTTCCAGAATCGCTCGGTAAATATGCGCCCGTTTATGGACATCGCCAAAGCCGATAAAGGCACCTTTGCCTTCCGGGCCGGGCTGACGTACGCCTGGTGACCAGTACGGTTGCATCATCAGACCCATTGAGCCCGGTGGTACCCGGGTTAACAGGTCATCGAACAGCTGCTCGGGTTCTACACCCAGTTCTTTCGCCTTGCGCTGCTCGGCCTGGGCCAGTTCATTTTTAAACCAGCTGACCATCCAGAAGCCCCGATAAATCATCACTTCGGTGTTGTAGCGTTTTGGCATCGCCGCTGTGTAGGGTGGAATAAAGGGAATGGTTTCAACGTATCGGGACGTTGTGGTACTGATGGTGGCTGTAGTGCCAAAACTCAAACAGCCAATATGAGGGTCAGTGCCGCCAGCACCCAATGCTTCACAGGCCTTATCCGATGAGGCTGCGATCATTGGTAGTCCCGCAGGCAGGCCGGTATGCTCTGCAGCCTCAGCGGTGAGATGGCCTAACCGCTCTGCGGGTTGCACCAGTTCTGGCAACATATGTCGTTTGACGGCAAGCAGCTGCCATTTCGGGTCGTGTTTGCTCGCCCATTTCTGACGCCGATAGTCGTATGGGAGGTAGCCGGCCACTGAACCACAGGCGTCTTTCATTTCGCCGGTCAGTTGATAAGTCAGGTAGCCGGATAAATTCACATAGTAACGGGTCTTCTGCCAGATATCGGGCTGATGTTGCATGATCCAGTTATCACGGGCCTTGGCGCGCAGGTCGTTGATAAGGCTGGTCAGGCCGATGGTTTTGATCAACAGTCCCCAGAGGCCACCAACGGGTTTTACCGGTTCGGCTTTACGCTGATCCATCCAGATAATAGCCGGTCTCAAGGGCTTTTTATCTTCATCCAGGTTAATCATGGTGTAGCGCTGTGTGGTCAGAGCCATACCCTTGATCTGCCCGGGCATTACCATGCCCTGGTCCCATAACGCCTGACAGGCTCTGCCAAGTTGCTGCCAATAGTAGTCAGGATGTTGTTCTGCCCAGCCGGGGTGTTGTGAAAAATAGGCCTCCAGCGCCACTTTACTTTTGGCGATCTCGTTACCGGCACGGTCAAATACCAGGGCTCGAATGCTCTGTGTACCATTGTCGATGGCCAGCACATAGTCTGAATCACTCACTACACGCTCACTTCTTGCTTCTTATTGTCGAGGATCAGCGTTATTGTCACATTTTGGAATACTGTAATAGGTATGCCAGATGGATTGGTAGCGGGTGACTTCCTGTAGCCACTGCTGTTCGTCCCAACTTAGTTCTTCCTGGCAGATGGCCTTGATCCGGTCGGCAAAAACCAGGCCTCCCTGTTCCAGCAGCAGGCCCAGCCGGGTGCGGCGGAGCAGGAGGTCATCCAGATGTACGACAGCTTCATTTCCGGCCGACCAGCGTAACTCCGCCCAAAGGGCGCGGGCTCCGGGAATAACGTCCTGTTCATCGGGGCGGGCCTGTGCCAGCAGGCGGTCAGCGTCCATACCGTAATGGCCGCAGATACGTCTCTTTATATAGTCTGGCAGCTGGTTAAACAGAGAACTATCGGGCTTATATTGAGTAAATATATCCCCGTCGGTATCACTGAAATCAACGCCGGGCAGGTATTCTGCTGCTGCTTCTAAAACATCCAGGGCAATCAGCCGGAAGGTGGTCAGCTTGCCACCACTGACGGTCACCAGTCCGTTATCGTTCCAGATGCTGTGGTTACGTTTTTCTTTCGACGGATTCAATGCGCCAGAGCTGACCAGCGGGCGAACACCTGCCCAGGAAGAGATAATATCCTGTTCGGTTAACCCGGCTTTCGGGAACTGGGCGCAGGCGGCTTTCATCAGGTATTCCAGTTCATCACGGCTCATGGCCACTTCATGGTTGCCAATATTGCCGTTGTCCAGGTCGGTGGTCCCGATTACAGTTCTGCCTTCCCATGGGAAAATGAACACTGGTCGTCTATCATCCGGGTGCATGGCGGTATATGCCTGGGCAACCGGCATTCTCCAGCCAGGCACCACAATGTGACTACCACGGGCAGGGCGAATATGCTGCTCTGAGGTCATCTCTCCCCGAAGTTCATCCCCCCAGGCACCTGTGGCATTAATGACCACTCTGGCCTTCACCGGAAGCACCTGATTGCTTTGTTCATCCTTCAGTTGTGCTCCCGTCACTTGCCCATGGTTTTTAATCAGGGCATCGACACCCACATAATTTATGGCGGTAGCACCATCTTTCTGAGCTTCCCGCAAAACCCGGATAACCAGGCGTGAGTCATCGGTAATGGCGTCGGCAAACTGGGTGGCACCGAGCAGGTTGTGCGCATTAATGAAAGGGCTCAGGTTTTCAATGTCGTGTGATTTATGAAACTGACGGTAACGCTTACCGGCAAAAAAATCATAAATGCGCAGCAGACTATTAAAGACCAGCGGCCCGGGAAAAGCACCCTTGTAATGGGCCATCAGATAACCCATTCGATCAACCAATCCGGGTGCTTCTTTCATCAGTCGTTCCCGTTCGGTTACCGAGTGCATGGTGGTTTTGATATCTCCGGAAGCTATGTAGCGAAGGCCACCATGCACCATTTTTGATGAACGGCTGGAGGTTCCCCAGGCGAAATCCTGGCGATCGACCAGCAGAACCTTTAAACCCCGGCGAGCAGCTTCGCGGGCAATACCGGCACCGGTGATACCGCCACCGGCGACAACGATATCCCATGTTTCGCTGGCACTGTTTTTTAATGATTCCAGTAATTGATTCCGGTTACGTGCCTGCCAGGATTCCTGCCACATAGATTGGGTACCTGATTGATTCAATTATTCACTGTCCTGGAGTAACACGCCGGGGTTCAGGCGTTTGTCCGGGTCAAAGTCATGCACCAGGGTTGCAATCATCCGCATCCCCAGCTCACCTTTTTCTGCCGGCATATAAGGCGCATGGTCACGACCGGCACCATGCTGGTGGGAGATGGTGGCATGACCACGGGCAATCACTTCAGAGGTTTTGCCCTTCAGTTTTTTCCAGCGCTCCAGAGTGGCCCGGTAACTGTCAGCACAGCGAAAAAAGCAGGTGGTATAGATACTCGACCCCTGACCATAGATATGGGAGAGGTGGGTAAACGCCATGACATTTTCCCCCTCATCCTGTAGAGCGTTTTCCAGGCTCGCTTCCATCTGCTGCATCAACTCGTCGACATTTTCCCAATCGGTGGCGGTTTCCAGCGTATCAACCGCGACGCCCCGGGCCCAGAGTGACTCCCGCAGGTAGGGGAATTTGAAACGGCCATGGGCCCAGATGGTACCCATGATGTTGGCCAACGCACCACCAACGCCGCCATGCTTTTTCAGAATCTTTTCCAGCTGTTTCAGGGCCACTTTATTCTGGTATTCAGAGCCGGTCACGCCAAAGGTGAGCATACATCGATTGTCGTCCAGTCCGCGAAACCGCAGATAGCCATTCAGCAGTTTGAACTGGGTCAGTGAGGTACCAAGGTGGGCGTGGGCGCGAGCCTCTTTAGCGTTGCTGACACGCATCATGGAGAGCGGGATCTTCTGCTGTGCAACTTCCCGGGCGACAGTTTTGGCTGTCTGCCAGTCCGGCATAAAGCAGACCATAAAC
>NZ_JAHHPO010000160.1 GCF_024606365.1 Endozoicomonas sp. ONNA2 | reverse complement strand
TCCTCAATTTTCTGCCATCCTCGCTACGGGCGCTATTCTCGGACAGGCTCCTAGCTGAATATCAGTACCGGTATCTGCGGTGAAATGCGTGCCCTTAATCAACTTCAGGCCATCCACAAACACACTGACAGGCCGGTTGATTTCATAGTTATGGCTAAACGTCTGCTGTCCGGCAATGCCGCTATAAACTGAGCGTTGGGAAACGGCAAGCTGCGATACCAGGTTGGGTCCGGCTATTCCCTTGATGATCACCATGGCAGCACGGTTACGGGGACGAGTTTCATCGCCTCCCCGGCTGTTGCTCAACATCCACCGCTCAGTGCCTTCCGCAGTGTCACCGGTACCCAGGTCGTGATACTGGCCTCTGATCACCGCCGGGTCGGCAGAGGTACCGAACGGCATCGCATCCCACTTGGATTCATTAATGGCGATTGCGACTTCATGGGCATGGTTCGCCACCTCATCGGCCTGATGGCTGCCCAACACCCGGTCAGCCACACCCCGGCCATGATCCCAACCCCGGATAAACTCGCCACGGTAGTCCGGCAGAAATGCCTTACCAGCTTCTATCCTGTCTTTATACAGGGCAAACAGCTCCGGATACTCGCCTTCAGCAATCTCCGAACCATCACACTCCAGCCAACCTGCCGGTGCGGTGTCTGATCCGTCCCACAGGGCAGTCAAACCAACCGGTGTGGTTTCCAGAAAGGTATCACTGACAGCGGTCCATGCCCCGTTATGTCGAAAATAGAGCTGGCCATCCTGCGATGCATCTTCTACATCGCCACCTCCGCCGGAACCACCTGTCTGTTCTTGCCAACTGGCCCTGGTACCATCGGTGACCAGCGCCTTGCCCTGATGGCCAGTCTGATCCGGTAGGCCATCGACTTCCGCCCAGGTTCTGTTTATACGGGCATACTGTTTGCCATCGTCGGGGGCCTCATCGGGTTTGCCTGCCAGGGCTTCGGCTAATTCTTCTGTTTCCGCAATGGTGTGTTGATGGGGGGCTGGCGGAAAATCATCCGGCTTATCCGTGACCTGCTCCCAACTCAGAAAGGGACCGAGATGGACAGTGATTGGCCTGACCACATCCTCCACAGTAACCTGAATCACATCATGGTTATCGTCCGCAGGACGATGGGCTGGTAACTGCTGTTATCCATTACGACGACAGCTCCACGTTATGGGTAACACTGGCCAACAGCAGCCAGCGTCCGGTCATGACGGTCTGCACCTCCTCTGCATCCGGTGATACCAGTTGCAGGTCGTAATAAAATTTCTGGGTTGCCAGGTTGCGGGTATCTTCCGGGACAATCTCCAGTGTCACCTCACTGCCGGTAATGGTGATCTCCTTGCGTAACGCCACTTCTTCGTCGCTCTGCAACGGGTGATACTTCATGGAAAAAATCAGCGTCCAACCGGTGTAATCCACAGGCAAATCATTTTTCCGGAACTCAATGGGGAAACTGATATTGTTGCCCCGAATATGGGGTTCAAGGTTCACCTCGATCACCGCCATTAGACAAATTTCCTTCTTGTCACCGATTGCTCGCCACTGCTGACACCGACCAACCCACGAATACGTTTCTTGTTCAATTCCCGCTCATACTTCTGCCGGTTCACTTCCGACAGTTGCGGGTTGGTCCAGGGCTCGTCCGGCATCATTTGCAGATCCGCCAGTACCCCCCAGCAGGCAAACTCAAGGGTAAGATTGGCCAGGTCGTCCGGCACTGAGGTGGCATCAAAGGCTGGCATCAGTGTCAGCTCAATGTCGTGCATTACATCCTTGTCAGGGATCGGGGCAACGTGCAATGCCGTGGTCTGAAAGTGGCGATAGTAGTAAGGGGTTCCAGCAGAAAGGTAAGGGGGCAGCAGATCACGGTTTTCCAGTCGGGTGCCGTCTTCTCGTAAAATGTTCTGAACTGTGGCAATATCACTGCCAGCAAGGCTTCGTTGTAACAGTCCAGCAGGTCACTGTTAGTCCAGCGCGGCACTGGGGTGTTGTCCTGAAGCAAGTTGCGCACCCGCTGGATGATGGCGGTAACCTTCATAACTTACAGTCGGTTTCCCCGCTGGTCACAGAACTCCAGATCCACCCCCATTCGTTTCTTCAGCTTGGGGTTGTAGATAAAGACGCTATTGGTGTTCTTGTTCAGTACAAACTGCAGAGGCTTTTTCCCCGCTTTGGCTGAAGGCACAGACTCCTCCAGCTCTTCCGACTCTTTCAGCAGATCACCACCGTTCATCAGTAAGCGTACTTCGTCTTTTAACTCATCCAGCTTCTTGCGCTTGTCCAGCTCCACGTTAAACATCTGCCGGGCAAAGGATTCCAATTCGTCCTTGCTGCGGCAGGTCTCCAGATCAAAGGCCATGTTTTAGTATCTCCATGAAAAGCTTTTCACCACAAAGACACGAAGACACAAAGAAAAGCTTTTTGTCTTTTCCTTCGTGTCTTTGTGACTTTGTGGTTCAAAAAAAAAGAGGTTAAGAGCGTTTGGCAGCCAGCAGCACACCTGCATCGGGCTTCAACACCTTGTAGCCATAGACCTGCAGACCACGATGCCCCATGCCGAAGTGCTTCTCCAGCGTCAGACTTTCATGCTTGATAAACTGCGAAGCAAAACCGGCAAAGTCCTTCACCCCCGCCATACACTGGGTCACCCCCGAAGCGGTGGCCAGGTTGTTGCTGCAGTAAAGGGTGAACCGGTCGATGATGCCGAGACGGCCATTACGAACGATGGAGGTACCATCACCGGCCAGAGAAGCATCCTTCAGCTCAGACTTCTTGATCATGCCGCAGACCCAGGGTGGCAGCACCAGCCAACGACCGGACTCGGGAATATTCTTCTCGTCCAGCAGGGTGCCCATATCAACGATGTAATCCAGCACATTGGACTTATCCACAACCACGCCGGTACCGCCGCCGTCGATCTTGTTGTCCGGATGCACATCGGTGTAGATATTTCCCAGTACATCGCCGTCTACCGCGATCTTCATGTTCTCCGCTGCATCGGCAGAAGACTCGTTGATCAGCTCAATGTTGGACTGGGCACTCTGGATGTAATCATCCTCAAAGGCGTAGTACTTGGTCTTGTCGATGGGCAGTTCCACCTTGGGTGGTTCCAGATCCTGATACTCAACCCCGGTGGCGCGATCATAATCCGCTACCGCGATATCAGGCCGTGTACGGATCACCACCCTGGAGCCTTCGGACTGGATCTCGCCTTCCCAGTTGGTGTTACAGATGGCGGACAACACGGTTCGTTTTAGAACTTCGCGTTGAGCTTTTTGGAATAAATAACCGACAGGGCATTTGCCATAGCCCCTGTTGGAAACGTGGTCGTTGCCATGATTCAGATCCCTTGAATCTCTTTCGAGAAACGGTTAGAGCCGACCTTCCTGCTTAATCCACTGGGCCAGAACCTCATCGAGTTTTTCCTCGTTGGCATCAAACTCTTTCTGCGGCATAGCCGCTATCTGTTCCAGTGTCATAGCGGGTTGGCGACCCTGAGTGGTCGGTGTCGAGCGGGACCGCACTGGCGGTTCGCTCATCTGTTTTGCCTGCTGCATTTTTTGTGCTGGATCAAGTGCCGGTTTTGCTACAGGTTTGTTCAGACCGGCGGCCTCTTTATAGAGACTCATGACCTGCGCTGCCCCCAATGGGCTGACACGACTTAACTCCTTAACATCAGCCGTTTGTCGTACAAACCAGCCTTTAAAGTCCTCACTGGCAGAGATCTGTTCCACATCCGGATGAAGACTACGCAACTTGCTCCAGAATGCCTGTCGAGCCTGATCGGCCTCCTGCTCCTGCCGTGCCTTCTCAATCGCTGCCAGCCGCTGCTCCAGTTTCCGGTTGAGCTGTTCCGACTCATCCAGTTTGTTAAACACCGGATCAAGTTCCTGGTAATCCTTACGGAGTTCCTGAAACTGATCAGACGGCTCTGGTTCGCTATTGGGTTGGTTCAGCTGACTCAGACTCTGCTGCTCAGCAGGTCCACTTTAGCCTGCAACAAAGCCATCTGTTGCTGAAGCTCCGTATTGCTACGCTCCAGATCAGCGGCTTTCTGCGTAGCCTGGGTCATCAGGGCATGGGCATTCTTTCGGGATTCTTCCGCCTTGGCGTACTTGTCCTGCCAGTCTTCATCGTTGTCTTCAAGAGATGCAGAAGCAGGCGGCTCTGACGGTTCGTCAGTAGCATCCAACTCCGGTTCAGGTGGCGAGGGTAACTCATCAGCGGGCGGGTTCTGGTCGGTCTGCTTGTCCTGCTCGTCCTCTTGCTGTGCAAAAGAGGCAGGGGCTTCCGTATTCAGACCCATAAGAGCTGCCAGTTCGGCGTCAGTTTCCTGATCCAGCTTTTCGGCATCAATTGCCATCTTCACTCTCCCTGTGGGGCACTGAGGCTTGTCCACATTTGGTTTAGCCTGATCTTGTGGGGCTCAGGCTTATCCACATATTTCAGGCATAAAAAAACCACCTTTCAGTGGCTTGGTTAAATTATTTTTGTTGTATGTAGGTTCGTGACCGATGGGATAACTGCATCAGATCACTGAGTTCCTGCGCCTTACCCTGCAGGATGCGTAATTCCGTTGAATCCTGAGCGTGGGTCATTTTCTCCAGCAGCTCGGTTCTTCGACGTTGCAGGTGCTCCACCAGCATCTGGTAATCCGGGTTGTCCTCCAGCCGCAGAATCGCTTCCGCTTCCTGGCTGGTCAGGTGCAGTGGATTGGGCATACATTTCCTCCTCTGGGCGCAGGGCTTTATCCGGATCAATATCCAAAGATTTCAGGTATTCGTTATACAGATAACGGTGATCGGTCATGGGACCCAACACCGGATTCATGCTGACGTTCAGGGCATTCATCATCCGCTCTGACTGCAGCTCTTTGGCCACCAGCGCGGCACTGCCCGTGGCCACCACATCCAGATCGCCCCGCTTGGCATCTTCACTGTCGCTCCAGCGCATGGCGAAATTGAACAGGCTGTCGATCAGGGGAACCGTGGCGTAGTCGTCTATATTTTTCACCACGCTTTTCAGGGCCACATTGGCGGCTGTCATCAGCATACTCATGCCACTGGCAGTCTTATTCAGGTTTTGGGTCTGTTCGCCATGGGTATAACTGGGTAGAGAGGTTTCTTCATCTGCAAACCTCCGGAACATTTCAAAGATGCCGGACAGATCCTTCTGGTTACTCTGAATATTGATGGCTTGAATCATAGGACCTTCACCGGCTTCACCGTCATAAAACCAGAGTCGGTAAGGGTAGATTTTCTTGGCATCTTCCAGGCTCATCCCTTCCGGAAATTTGCTTACATCCATTTGAAACATGGGACCTGCAGTCAGGGCTGCATTATCCAGCAAGGCTCTGCCGGTAGAGTTCATCACATCCTGGCTGTCGTTCATCATGTAAGGGATGCCGATGCCCCAGAACCGATGCAGCACACTTTCATAAGGAACAAACTTGTAGGGGATCGCTTCGGGCTTCAGCGGGTTCAGTCTGGCCATAATCATCCGGCCATCGCAGATCCAGATATTGGCCTGATACTCTGCCTGCTCATCAATATCGGTAACGCCATACTCCATCAGCTGATGACCATCTACCGGCCCCCAATACTCCAGCACATCAAAACGCTGGGGCGTAACATATTGCTCATCGTTATTGTTGATATTGCGCAGTTCCCGTTCGTAATCTTCAGGAACATGATTACCCTGGGGAGACTCCATCAGAATGGCGTGAATGGTATCGGTCTCAAAACCAGGGCTGCCTGCTAATTCTCTGAACTCATGTTTGGTCAGCACATGGCGTCGAAACAGATCATCAGGTTTCCCTGGATCATGGGAATAGGGATCGGGAAACAGGTCAAAGACACTGACCCATTCAATATCCGGCTCGATGCTCTGATGCTCGTTGAGTTTCCATTCATCCCCTTCACTTTCCCACTTCTCATGGTTCCGGATATTCAAAGTAGCTACCTTGATGCAGCCGGTTCCCAGGGTTACCTGCTCACGAGCCATTTTTTTGATTTCGGTAAGTGCGTTGGCATTGATGAGGTAGTCCTTGATTAACCGCTTCATCTTCATGGCTGCGGTATTGGCCTTTTCCAAGGCTTCTGCCAGCAGTTCCCGCTCCATTTCATCGTTACGTTCCTGGATGAGTTGGTTTCGGATTCGGGGATCAAGTCGATAGGGAAGCAGTTCCTGAATGGCCATCATCCGGATCTGCTGTTTAATGGAAGCGGGAATATCAGACAGAGGACTGGGAACAATATCCCAGAAGCTATCCACATTCTGAAATAGCAGATCAATAAGTCGGGAGTAGGCAGCATTGACTTTGGTAGCAGTGATCTTGATAAACACCCGGCTCAAGGCCTGCTGCTGTTCCATCACCTTTTCCTGCTCGGGTCCGTACTCACCCTTCACGGCACGCAGTGCATCCAGCCACTCGTCTTCCACTTCTCGTCGTGCTTCCCGATAACCCTGCCAACGGCTGTAGAGATCTGAAGCAAAGGCATCACGTACAGCTTGTTCACGACGCTCATTGTCCATCTCAGCCTGAGTCACCTCATCCGGGGTGGCGACCATCACCAGTCCGTGCTCCATCACCTGACCTTCTTGCCTCTGCGACGCTGCCACTCAAGACGATAACCGGCCATAATGGCTGGCCAGCTCCCCACCACCTGCTGAGTAAAAAGAATGATTGTCCGTTCCATCAGTAAGCCGATTTCCCTGGAGAGCGATATTTCAGTTCATTGATATTGATTTTCCTGCGGGGCAACTTCAGCACCATTTGTTGAGCGATGGCATAGCTGACCACCCGATCATCAAAACAACCTTCCTGGGCGTTGGTAGCACCATTATCTTCAATGACGTAGGTCTGGCATTCCTTTACTGTCTCTACGCTACAGATCCCTGCATCGCCATCCCTGAGCAATGCAGCCAGGTGATCAATCATTAACGGTTTTGATTTGGTCGTAGTGAGCCAGCCGATCCGCTTGGTGCGTTTCTGGGTACGCTGATCCACCGTGGTTTCCATATAGAGATTGGGATACTTCAGGTCTTTGAGTTTGGTGATGGTGGCCAGTCCGTGGTTGTTTCTTTCCACACCGATCAAGGCATTGTTGTAATAACGCCCCAAGTGATTCAGCATCTTGCCCACGTCGTCCGGTGCCACATGGCCAGACCAGTGGGCAACTTGATAACCGGAACGGTCTAATACGTCGATGGATGAATAATCGCCATGCTTGTGTTTGTCATTGACCGGCGCCAATCCTTCTGCCACATCGCAGCCAATGACATACTGCTGACTCCCCTCCACTGGGTACCAGATGTTCAGTAATCCCGTTTTTTTCCGGTTTAAACCATTAGGTGTCAGCTCACACTGCCATTTGGGCGAGTAGCACTCCTGCCTGGCGGCTTCGGTATGTTTGGGATCAAAGACAGGCCGACCAGAGAACAGAAAAGCTTCCTGAATATTGCAAGGGTATTCCTGCTTGAACTTGTCTTCCGACTTCAGCTCATAAATTTTCTGGCGACGCCACTGCAGCTGTTCATCATTCAGGTCATACTGCTGCTTCAGGTATTTTTCGTCGGAATCTGTCGTGAAGTCGGCGGGGACTTGGGCACGGTATTCGTCCTGCCAGAACCAGGGGATAAACACCAGTTCAAAATCACCGCGCCCAACATCAGCGTCCATAACATAATCATAAAACACACCACCAACGCCGTTAGCAGTGCTCTCCAGAATGACCCCAGTATTGTTTTCATTGGGTACTGCCTGTAATACGCCCGCCAGGTGCTCATCCGCATTAGGCCAGAAGGCTACTTCAGATCCATGGAATAGTTGCGCAGTGGATGATCGACCTGCTCCCTTATTGCCAGCAGTACCAACCCGATATCCGGAGTCATGAAAAAACTCCAGTAACTTGGAGCTTTTGTTTTTCAGTTCCCTCTGAGTAAACGGTGGCTGATTCTCGTGGTACCTTTGCACCATATCAAACAGATTGGCGGTGGCATCCACTTCATGGGTCAGGATATAGGCCCTTAATCCCTTGCGATTGCTCACCAGCCAGTAAAAGCGACCTTCAGTATAAGTTGAACAGCCCTGCTGTCTGCCCTTAAGCACCACAATTCTGACCTTACCTGTGCGCTTTCTCTGGTCTTCAATCCGGCTATCCAGATAACGCTGTGCTTTGTTCAGCTGAAAGGGAATCACTTTGGCGCTTTTGGTGCGGATCTTCAGGCACTTGCTGGCGTAAAACGTAAACTCGGTGAGCAGCCGTTCCCTGGCTGGCTTTACCCGTCCTTCTCTTCCAGCCATTCGTCCAGCGTCGGTATCTTTTCCGCCACCACGGTCTGCTCATGACGATCCCGCCAGTGGTAACGGTTTTTCATATACATAATCAGCATGGCGGGGGAAACATCCTTGTTAATACCCAGCGCTCCCTGCATATATTTCTCTTCCCAGAACACTTCTGCCAACACATCCGCCTGGGCCACAGCTTCGGCAAATTCTTCATGCTTATCGATGTACGACAGAAATGTGTTATAGCTGATTCCCATTTCTGTAGCCGTGGCCTTTCGGCTTAAACCGGTGCTCATCAGCTCCTTAACCTGATCGCACATTTCCGGCTTGTATTTGCAATGATTGGCCATGGTTAGAAAAACTGTTTGATGGCAAAGGCAATAATGCCTGCTGTGGTGGTGGCAGCAATCCACTGAATAACACTGCTGATGGTGGAATTCTTCAATACAGCTTTCTCGATGGCATCCAACCGTTCCTCACTGCGCTTTTCCCTCAGAGCCAGGTTCACCATCCGTTCATCGTGTTTGGCCAGGGTCTGCAAGATCTGGGTAATGCCATCCAGCTTCTGCTCAATGCGATTGAAGCGGTCTTCATCACCCATAACTATCTCCTTGCGACACCCTTGAGTTTTTCCAGCGTCCGGGCACCTCCCAAGCCCAAAAGACAACCTGATTACCACTGATCGTACGTCATGAATCAGCTGCTATAATAAACGTCGAT
>NZ_JAHHPO010000013.1 GCF_024606365.1 Endozoicomonas sp. ONNA2 | reverse complement strand
TAAAAATCATACAGCAAATGATCCGGGTTCAAATGCATTTCTATTAAACAATCACTCGGTCAGCAAAAATCAGTCTTTGCTCATGGTCAATAATAGCGATTGTGGAGTTGCTACCCGTCTTTCAGAGGCTTTGCAGGCCGGTGTTGTACAACACGTCAACCATTATTGTCGACATATATTGGAGAGTCCTTGCGATGAATCGATGAAACAAATACAGCTGGAGGCTAAAAATCCTGCCGGTGTTCCCGGCCTTTACCTGGCGCTCAAAAAAGACCATGCCCATTGCATCCAGGCTTTTTTTGAGCAAGTACAATGCAGTAACCTGGACCCCGGGGTGATACGGCAATTGCTGGCACCCAAAGGCCCTTCGGACGACACGCCAGGCCTGCGTCTGGCTATGAGCGGTGGCTACGTGAACGTCGTCGATGCTTATTGTGAATGGATACTGAAGATGGAAAACTCTGATCTGTGGAAACAAGACCAGCTAGAGGCCCTCGGTGCCAATCCTTCGATTATGCCTGCTTTGCACCACGCCCTGTCAGAAGATTCAAGTGAGTGCGTTACCGTCTTTTGTCAACGGATACTGGCAAGTGATCTCAGCGTTCAGGTAAAAGAAAAACTGGTGGCAGCTGAAACGTTGGACTTTGAACATACTCCGGGTCTCCTCAAAGCTATTTCTAAAGACAATCATGCCAGTGTGGAAGCTTTTTGCAAAACAGTATTGAAGGCGGAATTGGCTATCAATATGAAGCGCAGGCTGTTGGAATCAAAATACCGCGGTGTAACAATCATGCAGCACCCGGGGTATTCCAACTTTAACTGGAACCGGGCATTTCGGTTGTACAGGTCGACCGTATTAACCAGTGATTTGAATTTCAGAACAAAATTATCATTAACATCCCGTAATTTAAATTGGTTAAATTTTCATTTAAATCCTGCCCGCCTTTTACACCGTCTGTACTACCGTCGATAGTGATTGCAAAATTTGACTTTTTCCTATGAATAGCTATCCGTATGAAATAATATATTTCTGACTCCTTGTGCTGGCATTCCCGGCAATTGCTCCTGCGTTGCTCTATCTCCTGCATCCATCATGCAGCCCAACTCCGGTCACATAGCTAAGGCTATGCTCCGTTGTGCCTTGCACAGTACCGGCCCAAGCAGCCACTTCTTCAGATTGAGGTACTGTCGAAAACGAAATACTCCTAAATCCAGCTTTATCACCTTGCTTGAAGCCTCACTCTAACGATGATTTACGACATATCATTGTAGCCCATGCTCAACCATCATCAGGAAAAACTGCTTTTTGTTTTTTAAAGCACACTCTGAATGCTTCATTATACTAACTTGAGCTTACTCTTTATCCCTGTGAGATAGTTCAATGGGCTGTTCCGAAATCGTGGGCCATAGACTTAACAGAAAGCGGTTACTCCAGATATGTATAGTTCTTTTAATGCTCGTTCTTGTTTATCGATTGAATCATCAAAAAACATCATCTGACAAAGTGATTTCTCCGGCTTCAGTGAATATCCGTGAAGTAAAACTCACCAATATGAATCACTGGGTAATTTCTGAAGGTACATTAGAAGGGCAACGCAAAGCTTGCTTGTCCTTCGATAGATCAGATACTGTCGTTTATATCGGAAAAACAAAGCAGGGTGGTGATCTTCGTGAAGGATCAATGGTCTTCGGCCCCGGAGATGATCTCAGTAGGGGGCAATTATTGGCCCAGATTGATCACAGGGAAGTCATATCAAAAATTGCAGCTCTGGAGGCTCAACTGCTATCTGCAAAAAACCGGAAACAGGAAGCAACAGCACGGAGAATGCTGGCAATGAATGAGGTAGATCTGGCAAAACAGACACTTCAACGAATCGAGCACCTTTATCAACAGGGATTGACTGCGCAGGAACAACGTGAACAGGCAGACCTGAAAGTAAAAAATGCTGAGATGCTCCTCACTTCGGCAACCAGTCAGATCAATATCGCCACCCATGACGTGCAACAGATAAAAGCCAAGTAACCATTCGCTAAATCCATTATTCAAGCATCAATAGCCCTGTTCAGCTATC
>NZ_JAHHPO010000159.1 GCF_024606365.1 Endozoicomonas sp. ONNA2 | reverse complement strand
GGGATAGATGTAAGAAAAGTCATGGGTTATGCATTTATGACTTGAATTCAGGTGCCGCCGGACTCCCTTTCCGCCAGTAACTGACGCAACGTTTCCCGGTCATTAGCCTGCACCGGTGTCTGCTTTAACAGTTCCCGGGCACTGCTGAAAGTGTTAAACAGCTGACCATCCAGATCATTCCGATCCGTCACTACCACCAGCGTCGGGTTATTCATGGCCGGTTGTTGCAGCAACATACCGGCATAGCAGCACATGGAGATGCTCTTGCCCGAACCCTGGGTATGCCAAACGACACCCGCCTTTTTACTGCCGGGCAAAATACGACCACCCCGACACGTCTGTGAGGCCGCTTCCCCCAACTGTTCCTGTGCTGCCAGCACCGTTGCCCGAACCGCTTCCCGCACCGCATGGAACTGGTGATAACCGGCAATCTTCTTGATGGTGCGTTCACCATCACTTTCAAACAGCACAAAATAGCGAATGTAATCCAGAAACAGTGCCCGGTCGAAAAAGCCCCGCACCAGTGTTTCCAGTTGCCACTCCAGCACTGGTCGGTCTTCTTCGTTCTGAATGGTACGCCAGGGCATAAACCGTTCCTGGTCAGCGGTCAGGGAACCCACCCGGGCGGTATAACCATCGCTGATCACCATCGCCTCATTAAAAATAAACAGGTCGCTGATTTCATCCTTATAGGTTTGCAGCTGGTTAAAGGCATCCCAGATATCCACATTCTCATCACCGGGGCTTTTCAGCTCCAGCACGGCAAAGGGGATGCCATTAATAAAGCAGATAATATCCGGGCGACGCGGGTTTTTGGTGCCGGTCAGTGTGAACTGGTTCACCGCCACAAACCGGTTATTGGCGACCGATTCAAAATCCACTAAAAAAGCATGGTCGTTTATCCACTGCTCATCGTCGCCTTTGTAATCCACCGGCACACCCTCCAACAGCAGCTTGTGGAAGTGTTGGTTATTGGTGATTAGATCAAGGCTTTCCGGTTTGGTCAGCGTTGCCCATACCTGCTCAAAGCAGCCAGAAGGTAGATGCGGGTTTAACTGGGTAACGGCTTTTTCCAGGTCTGGCTTTAGCAATACGTCCTGATAATTGCCGCGCATGGGGTTTGAGCCGTCCGGAGCAATATCAGGGCCGTGCAAGACTTCCCAGCCAGCTGCGCGGAACCACTCTAAACAGAGTTGTTCAAGTTGATCTTCAGTAATCATATCCGTGACTTCATTAAAAGAATGTGTGAGGTCGTGGCAAGGAAGGCCATCACCAAGACAGGAACCAAGACAGAAACCAGAACAGAAATCAGAGGCGCTTAAACAACCATTTACATGGTATTGATGCGTTCCAGATAAGTGTGAACGCCGGTGACAAACTGCTGAAAACTGACCGACCGATTGTTGGTAAGGTTAAGGTGGGGCGCAATGGATCGGGCACCAGAGACTTTCTGATATCCGGTAATCAGCTTTTTCAACTCTTCCTGAGCATTGGCCAAGGCATCAGGATTACGAAACTTACGGCCATTCTGCTTTTCGGCCAGCCGGGGCTTGTTAAAAGCTGCACCTACCGCAGCAAGATCCCCAAGAAACCAGCTTTCCAATTCATGAACCGCAATGCGAACCAGTGTCTCCGGCCGATGGTTTTCTTCGCATAGCTGTTGTAGTCGTGCTTTCAGGCGTTCACAGTCGTCCTGGTCTTTATCACGCACCACCACAAACCAGCTATTGGGGATGTTCCAATGGCGCAGTTTGATGGGTATGGACTTTTCCAGATCCTGCTTGCCTTCATGGGGAATACATCGAAAAGAGACTTCCGGTGGTAACAGTCGGGGTAACAATGTATTCAGCAATACTTGAGCAGAGGGCTCTTCCAGCAAAAAGACCAACTCTGTCATCAGGGGTTTACTCCGTCAAACAGCCCTTGCTTCCAGAGAGCACCAGGTAAATCGCCGCCCTTAACAAGACTTTTTATTAACGTATTATCAGCAGCACGCTCGATGGTGGTGACACCGTTGCTTTTCTTCAACCAGAAAATCTCTTCCAATTGAATGCTGTTCAACATATCCGGCGAATGGGTAGACACCATCACTTGGCCACCCTGATCGGCATAACTTCGAAATTCCTCCGCCAACTCCACGATCAGGCTTGGATAGAGCTGGTTTTCCGGCTCCTCGACACAAAGCAATGGATGAGGCGATGGATCATTCAGTAGCAACAGGTAAGCGAACATCTTGATGGTGCCATCGGAGACATAACGAGCCACAAACGGGTCTTTAAAGCTACCATCCTGAAATTTCAGGACAATGCGCCCATCGTCAGTTTCTACCGCTTTGACATCTTCTACTCCTGGCACCCGTTGTTTCATTTTATCCAGTACATGCTGGAAAATATCCGGATGTTGCTCATAGAGGTACTGTGCCACCAGCGCGGCATTTTCCCCTTGGGGCGATAAATGCTCTGCATAGCCTGCGTCCCGGGTCTGGCGGGCATCGCTGATATGAAAATCGGAGACATGCCAGTTTTCAATCAGCTGACGAAAGGCATTGGCTGCCCGGAATCGCTGAAATTGTCCGAGTCCTTTTACGGCCAGAATATCCGGGCTATCCAGCGTCTGCTCTTCCCGTTCCAGTTCTGAGTCTGTTTTATTGAAGTCTTCTTCATTAAGAATGGCGTAACCCCGGCCCCCCCGGAAATCCAGGAAATGAAACGGTGAACCCTGGCTGCCCCGTTTATAGCGGAGTATCTCCCGGGCAACGATAGGGCGGCCTTTGTCCTGTCGAATTTCCAACAGGTAAGTCACCAGTCGGTCAACGCCGCCAATGGGCAAGCGGAATTGCAGGGTGAACTCTATGGGCTGATCAATGCATCCACGGGTAACAACTTCCTTGAAAGTTCCGCGTTTTTGTAATGCGGTGCGCACATTACCGTGCAGGGCGTCCCTGAGAAACCCAAACACATCAAACAGTGTGGTTTTCCCGCTGCCATTGGCACCGACAAAGACGCACATGCCGGGCAGGTTTTTCAGCTCCACATGCTGAAAGACCTTGTAGTTTTTGATTGTCAGGGACTCAAGCTTCATCCGGCGGCTTCCATCAGTGGCTGTTGTGATTGTTGTCCTTCCAGAGTATCACTTTCTGGCGGGTTTGCCTTGGGTGGTGTGGTGTCGGGCAGGGTTAGTTCGCCGGAGAGGAGTTTGGGGAGGAGGGTGTCTCTTACTCTGGTTAATGAAGAGTTCTCAGAAACTTGATTTGCAATCTGATCATAAATGTTTGAAGCATGTTGAGTGAAAATATCCAAAAGTGCTTTTGATGGGACAACCACATTAATTGGCTTAAAATTCTTTTTACTAATTTCCGCAAAGGTTGTGCCGCTTGCCCTTTGCTTTATCTCATCCATTACTGAGGATGCCCATAAAAGCACATATTCAGGTGGTAAGTTTTGCTCACAGCGCATGGCTATGTAGCCCTGATTGATAGCCAACGGAACTTTTGTAAGTGCCAAATAGCCAACAGGAGCCCTGGATGATAGCAAGACAGTGTTGACCGGAAGCAGCCCTGAGCTGATTTTATTCAAGCCTTCTTTCGTAATCTTACGCTCTGTATCCAGTATTATTTTATCAGTTGCATTCGATAAGTCTTTTGGTGTCGTCCAGCATATATCACCATTATCCCAGAAATCGGGTTGTTTGGTTGATGGTGTACCACCTCCAACAATTTTCACCTCTTTACCAATTTCACTAAGCTCCCACCCCATCGGCATCTCACCCAACTCGGAATCCTGCATAGCAGAAGGAAACAGGGCAGCCGTTCGGGCAAGCTCGGCGTAGGCTTCGGGTTGTTCGGTTTGCAGGGTGTTCAGGCTTGCCTCGTCTCGGGCGGAGATGGCGCACATGGCTGCCCGTTCGGCTTCTTCGGCACTGCCGCCTGCTGCTAATACCGATAGTTTGGCTTTTACCGGGTCGAAATCGACAAACCAGCTTTTGAAGAGGGTTTGGGCGATGGCTTCGAGGGTTTGATTCGATTTTGAATTGATTTCAATTTTTTCATCAATTGCATAAAAAGTTGTTGCAATTTCTCGTTGTGCTTCCAGACTTTCTGGATAATAAATCGAAATATCGCTCAAAATTTTAGTATTGATAGAAGGCATTGTCGCACCTACAGCAATACCTCTTATATATTTTTTAAATGCCTCTAAGCCGAAAAAATAGGATAGGTAAAGTGGGTCTATTTTTTCTTTATCGGCTCTTACTCGAAGACAACGACCAGAGAAAAGCCAACCATTTTCTTCTTTTCTAACTATGGCTCTACGATCAACAGAACCAACACGGGAGAACACAATATCACCTTCTTGCAAATGATACTTCGAGAGGCGAATCCTATCCTCATCTGACACAAACGGAGTGTTTATATGAATAATTCGATTATCACCTAAGTGTTCAACTGTGATTATTGGAGTACCAACCTGCACATAGTCTTCTTTATGTAATTGACTGCCAAACGGACCCGTTTGAACTCCTATTTTTTCAGCACATAACTCCGAAAGTTTTGAGCATCGAAAGTTAGATGGAAATGAACCGTATTCGGTTGGTTGGATTTCAGAATTCATAACCCAACCCTGCAAAGTTGTTTTTAATTTCCCCTTCTAACCGATCACTCTCAGCAAACTGCTCTTGAAGCAACCCAGTTAACCGCAACATCTTGTCAGCAAACGGCTCACCATCGTCATCCTGTTCAGCAGCGCCTACATAACGCCCTGGTGTGAGAACAAAGTCGTGCTTCTTAATGTCTTCGAGAGAAGCTGCAAAACAAAAGCCGGGCTTATCCTCATAACCCTCTCCTTGCTGCCAGGCATGGAACATGTGAGCAATCGAGGTAATATCTTCCCGTGTGAAATCCCTCAGTACCCGATCTTTCATAAAGCCCATATTCCGAGCATCAATAAACAGTGTCTCCCCCCGACGATCCACCTTGCCATGACCGCTCTGCTTGTTCTTGGTCAAAAACCAGATACAGGCAGGAATTTGCGTATTGGTAAACAGCTGCCCCGGCAGCGCCACCATACACTCCACCAGATCGGCCTCAATCAGCTGACGACGAATCACTCCTTCATTATTGGTATTGGAACTCATGGAACCATTGGCCAGCAGCAGCGCCATAGAACCATTGTCGTTCAAATGGTGGAGCATATGCTGCATCCAGCCAAAGTTAGCGTTGCCTTTGGGCGGTGTGCCGTATTGCCAGCGTACATCTTCTTCCAGCCGGGCATGCCACCAGTCCTTGATATTGAACGGCGGGTTAGCCATAACAAAATCGGCACGCAGATCCGGATGCTGGTCATCCAGAAAACTGTCGGCGTTCTTTTTGCCAAAATTAAAGTCGATGCCCCGAATGGCCATATTCATGGCCGCCAGCTTCCAGGTGGTGGGGTTGCTCTCCTGACCATACACGGAGATATGCTTTTTCTGCTCGCTGGAGTCGTAATGGCGCTCTTTGGCGTGCTCCTCAATAAACTTCTCACTGGAGACAAAGAAACCACCGGAGCCCATGGCCGGGTCATACACCCGTCCCTGAAAGGGTTGTAGCATTTCCACAATCAGGGTGACGATGCTTTTCGGCGTGTAGTACTGGCCACCCTGTTTGCCCTCCTTCAGTGCAAATTCACCGAGGAAGTATTCATAAACGTGGCCAAGAATATCCTTACTTTTCAGTTCAAGCTTTTCGCCCTGGTATTCGGGGTTACGGAAACTGGTGTCCGAGAAACTGTTAATCAGGCCAATCAGTTTTTCATTTTCCAGCTGATAGTTACTGATACGGTTAAGAATGCCTTTTAATTTTGGGTTGGCTTTTTCAATTTCATCTAACGCATTGTCGATCAGCCAGGAGATGGAGCGCAGCTTAACGTCTTCCCGCTGTTTGTTCTGCCAGATCACGGAACCTATGGCCAGGGTGGCGGTATCTTTCAGTGTGCTCCAACGGGCATGCCTGGGCACCCAGAAGATATTCTTCTCCTGGTAGTAGTCGAGAATTTCCAGCTCGTTGGCAATGGCCTGCTGGTAGTCTGCGTCGGAATCGAAATCGCCCCCGGGCAGGTAATAGATATTGTCATCGTCGTTTTTCTGAAAGAGAGTTTTCAGTTCTTCCTGACGCTCTTCAAAAGCATCCGACACATATTTCAGAAAGATCAAACCCAACACAATGTGCTTGTAGTTCGCGGCATCAAGGTTATTGCGCAGTTTGTCCGCAGCTTTCCATAGCTTATCGTCCAGCGCCTTAAGGAACTGCTGTTCAGTGGTGTTCATAGATTGGCCGTTGGCAGGTTCTGTGAAGCTTCCCCCACGCTACCGCTCATAGCTTGTACCATTGTCTTTTATTGACTCAGGGGAGCGGAGGGCCAGATAGCTCAGAGGGGAATTTTGGGAAGGTAGTAATTGTACGCTTGTGAGGTTACAGGTGGTAGTCGTGTATTTGCGAAGCACTGATTAGAAAAAATTTCACTTTTTGGTTTGCATGCGACACAACTCGTCGCAGGGGTGTTTTATGATGGGATTCTGAAACGGGAAAGCGTTGTCGAATGGCGATGAAGTGAGCTTTCTATGCGACACCTGTTTTTCGGAGTCTGACAATAACATGATCATTGGAAATCCTGTTTTTATATACGTCAGTTCACGTTCTTTGCAATGCCCATCATCTGAGAGAGCTTTTGGGTGTTGTTGA
>NZ_JAHHPO010000158.1 GCF_024606365.1 Endozoicomonas sp. ONNA2 | reverse complement strand
CAGTAACTCTCTCACAAACTGCTATCTTTGATGCTTTAATGCTGTTTAATTGGTCAATAATAACAATGCCTTCAACACTGGCGCAGGTTTACACTCGGGCAAATCAGGGCATTCGTGCACCTGCGGTTTCGGTAGAAGTCCATCTTTCTCAGGGCCTGCCCGGTTTACATATTGTCGGTCTGCCGGAAGCGGCAGTTCGCGAGAGTAAAGACCGGGTGCGCAGTGCACTTATTAATAGTGGCTTTGAATTCCCTGACGGGCGCATCACGGTGAATTTAGCGCCGGCCGACCTTCCGAAAGAAGGCGGCCGATTTGACCTGCCCATTGCCCTGGGCATTCTGGTGGCTTCGGGACAACTGCCTGGCGAGACCCTTGAGCACAGAGAGTTCCTTGGTGAGCTGGCGCTTTCCGGCCACCTTCGTCCAGTCCGGGCGGTGCTTCCTGCTTCATTAGCCTGTAAAGACATGAACAGGGCATTGATTCTTCCTGAGCAGAATGCTTCGGTTGCTGCCATGGTCAGCAGTGTCACGATTATTGGCACCCGCAGTCTCCCGGAGGTTTGCGCTTACCTGCTGGAGAAGTCGCCTATTGAACCGGCAAAACCGGACCAGAACAGTTTTAAGACCAACTATCCAGACCTGGCCGATGTACGAGGGCAGGAGCAAGCCAAAAGAGCGTTGCTGATTGCTGCTACCGGCTCGCACCATCTGCTGCTCTTTGGCCCACCCGGTACTGGCAAAACCATGCTGGCCAGCCGTCTTCCCGGATTACTGCCACCGCTGACCGAGACCGAAGCCCTTGATGTGGCTGCGATACATTCACTGGCATCCAGCTCCATGGAGACCCTCTGGCAACGCCCTTTTCGCACACCGCACCACACCTCTTCATCGGTCTCACTGGTGGGCGGTGGCAGTATACCGCAACCGGGGGAGATCTCCTTTGCCCACCATGGCGTGCTATTTCTGGATGAAATGCCGGAGTTTGCCCGCGCAGCGCTGGAAATACTCAGGGAGCCCCTGGAAAATGGTGAGGTGGTCATCACCCGGGCCAAGGGTCAGGAGCGTTTTCCGGCCCGCTTCCAACTGGTCGGCGCCATGAACCCCTGCCCCTGTGGCTACCTGGGTGACAGTCAGCGAACCTGCCGGTGTACACCGGATCAAATCAGACGCTACCGAAACAAATTATCCGGGCCATTACTGGATCGTATTGACCTGCAGATTGAAGTGCCGTCCCAATCTATCCAGACCATGATGGAGCCTCCTGTAAAAAACAACGGGCAAACCGGTTCAGAACAGCTGAGAGAACTGGTCATTGAAGCCCGAAGAAAACAGCAGGCCAGACAGGGCAAAATCAACAGCCAGCTGTCGTCCAGGGAGCTGTTTGAAGTCTGCGCGCTGGGTGACAAGGAGAAAGGGCTGATCGCCAGGGCATCCGGGCAATTGCAAATATCTACCCGCGGGCTGCATCGGATTTTACGGGTGGCCAGAACCATTGCCGACCTTGCCGACAGTGCCACGGTGCTAAGCCCGCACTTGGGGGAAGCCCTGCAATATCGGCAACTGGATCGTCAGTCGCCAGGGTAGTTTCTTGTGTCGTTAGAGGATGGCAACGAAAAATACTACCCTATAAACCTTTTACCAATTTACGGGGATTGGCCAGGAGGCTGTCCGAGAATAGCGCCCGACTGGGCGTCCCCGTA
>NZ_JAHHPO010000157.1 GCF_024606365.1 Endozoicomonas sp. ONNA2 | reverse complement strand
GCTCTACGTGTGCTTCGTGGTTCCAATTCAAGACCCACAACAAACCCGCCTGCACTCGTTCGCAGAAGCTAAAGAGTAGAACTTACAGTACTATCAAGAAGAATTTCTTAATCTCTACCCCAAGTGGCGGGGCATGCCCTGCATTGTGGCAGTAACCCTTCTACTGCGCTCAGGGGGAGCACTCCAGACTTTTTGAAATCAGGTTGCTGTTGTTTTCTTTCTTGGAATACCCAGGCGCTGGCGCCGCTCCCAGAGCGTTTTTCTACTGATACCCAGCTTTTGCGCCAGCTCGGTTTCGGTCATCTGATCCTGGTGTTCAAGGACAAAACGCTGGAAGTAGTCTTCCAGGGTCAGGCCATCCTGAAGCTCTTCGGCATCCTGACGGAACAGGGTCTGTTTCACACGAACGTCAATGTCCAGATTTTCCGGAGTGATGATATTGTCGTCGGAAAGAATAACACCCCGTTCGATGGCATGCTCCATTTCGCGTACATTCCCGGGCCACTGATAGCGGGAAATGGCAGCCATGGTTTCGGGGGCCAGTGAAAAGACTTCCAGCCCCATTTTTGCACAGGTTCTGGCCAACAGTTTTTCCGCCAGCATCAGGATATCACTGCCTCTCTCCCTGAGCGGCGGAACGCGCAGTTCAACCACTTTCAGGCGGTAGTAGAGATCTTCACGAAACGCATTCTGTGAGGAGAGCTGGCGGAGATTGCGGTGAGTAGCCGCGATCAGTCGAACATCAACGGACAGGGACTGTACTGAACCAACACGACGAATTTCACCTTCCTGAAGAACGCGAAGTAGCCTGGCCTGGGCTTCCAGTGGTAGCTCACCGATTTCATCCAGAAACAGTGTGCCCCCGTTGGCTGCTTCGATCAGACCGGTTCTGGCGGCTGTTGCACCGGTAAAAGCCCCTTTTTCATGACCAAAAAGCTCTGACTCAATCAGTGTTTCCGGAATGGCGGCACAGTTGACAGAAATCATCGGACCATTGATGCGTTTACTGTGTTCATGGATAGCCCTGGCAACCAGCTCTTTACCGGTGCCTGATTCACCCTGAATCAACACCGTGGCATCGGTTGGCGCCACCTTTTGTATTTGCCGGAACAATAGCTGCATGGCATCACACTGTCCCAGAATGCCATTAAAGCCATCGCCGGAGAATATCTCTTCTTTGCCCTGGCCAGCATCGGTACCAGTGTCCGGAGCTGCCTGCCTTGCAATAGCCTCAGCTACGCGCTGAATCATTTCTGCATGATCAAAGGGCTTGGCAATATAATCGACGGCACCCTGCTTCATGGTTGAAACTGCCGAGTTCAGGCTGGCATAGCTGGTCATGATCAGTACCGGAGTACCATTGGCGAGGTTAATCATTTCAGTACCCGGTTTCCCGGGTAGCCTCAGATCGCTGATGATCAGCGAGAAGGAATGTTGTTTCAGGCAGTCTTGTGCTTCATGAACCGAGCCTGCTTCAGTAATACTATATCCTTGTCGTTCAAGCAGACGACGCAGTGACGACCGGATAATTTCTTCGTCTTCAACAATCAGTATCTGCTCCTGGCTCATGCCATGTCCCCCTGAAATGCCAACGGCTGCTCCCCTGCGCCCGGGGCCATCACGGACTCAGACTCGTAGCGTGGCAGCGAAATGATGAAGCAGGATCCCCGCCCTGTGAGCGGGTCCAGCGGACTCGCCACCTGAATACTGCCAAAATGTTCTTCGATAATATTCCAGGTCAGAGCCAGACCCAGACCAGTCCCCTTACCCGCGTCCCTGGTGGTGAAAAATGGCTCAAACAGCCTTTCCTGAATGGCTTTGGGAATACCATGCCCCTGGTCTTCAAAACGAATGGTGACCGTGTGCTGGTTGGCTGAAGTACTGACGGAAACGACGCTCTGCACCGTGTCAGTACCTTCCGTTGAGGCATCGGCCGCATTTTTCAGCAGATTGATAAACACCTGTTGTAATTTTTGGCTGTTACCGCTGACGCAGAGGCCTTCGATGCATAAATTGCGGAATACGATATTGTTGTTCTTATGGCTCAATTGCAACAGGCTAATGGCTTCCCGGATAGTGCTGGACACTTCTACGGGCTCTGCTGCCCATGGGGAATCGCTGTTATACCCGATTTGCGCTCCTCCCTTGTGACCGGAATGAGCATAAGATACCAGGGTTTGCACAATGGCACAGACCCTTTGGGTTTGTTCCAGTATCTGGCGGGAGCTTTGCTGAACATCCGGGTCCGATGATAGCGCACTCAGTTCCTGGGCAAGGCAGTCAATACCGGTAATCGGGTTGCCTATCTCATGGGCAACACCGGCGGCCAGTTGTCCGATAGACGCCAGTCGTTCACTGTGAAAGAGCTGTTCTTCCAACATTCGGGTTTCCGTCTGGTCTTCCAGTAACATGACCTGATTACCACCAGTACCGGAAACCGGTACCTGAACAGCGGCCTTGTGCAGGCTGAAATAGCGGGTGCTGCCATCCAGTTCCACACTGTGCTTGTTCAGGTGATTATCGGGAAGTTGCATAAAATCACTGAGGATCTGGTTCCAGGGAGCAGGAATGGTCTTCAGGGGCATCCCCAGAACAGCGTCGGCAGGAATTCCGGTTAATGCTGCCATTGCCTGATTCCAGAGCATCACTTCGCCCGTGTTGCCAGATGGCAGCGATGCCGGGTTATCACTCTCAATGGCAGCGTCAATGGCAGCGTCAATGGAGCAGACGGCCATGGGCAGGCTGTTCAATGTATCCCGGTGATAACGTCTCAGGCTATCGAGCTCACCTGCCAGACCGGTTAGTCTTGAGTGATACGCTTCCAGTCGGGACTCCATAAAAAGGATATCTTTCGGGACATAATCATTGTCAACATCCAGTGGTAAAAAGGAGTTGACGATTTCATGGGCAATGGTTGGCCCCATAAGCCCGGATAGATTATTCTCAATACGATCCCTGAGTCGTCTCAGGGAGTGCGGACGATTATCATCTGCTCTCATATTGAGATCGGTCAGGGCTTTATTGATTTCCGTCTGCGCGGCTACAGGCCCCAAAGGGGCACTGAGCATCTCCTGAAATTCGTAAGAAGAGCTGGCCTTGGGGATTTTGAACGGCTGCTGGCGCACCTCACGAACCAGACAGGCAGCCGCCGCGCTATGCTCTTCATCGGGCATTTTGGTAAAACTGGAGACCAGGCAGAACACCAGAACATTCACCACCAATGAGGCAGTGGCGGCAAGATACCAGCCATCGTTAGTGATGGTACCGAAGTTGACGTTACGGATTGGGAAAATTTCAAGTCCTATGGTTAAAGGCAGCATCAAGGTAAAGAACCAGACTGCAGTGCCCGACAGAATCCCGAGAATCAGTCCCTTATGGTTTGCCCTGCCCCAATAGAGTGTAGAAAGAGTACCGGGCAGCAGTTGCAGGGCTCCCACATAGGCGACGATGCTCAGGCTGTACATGTCCACCTCATTATGCAACAGCCGGTAAAACCCATAACAGGCGAGGACCAGGGTGGCAATAATCAGACGTTTTACATTGGTCAGCCAGCGATAAATATTCATCTGGACCCGGGCTGACTCCCCGCTCTGGTAAATGGTCTGATAAAGCGGCAGGATGACGTGGTTGAGCAGCATGGAGGACAGTGACAATGAGGTTACCATAAACAGGCCACTGGCCGCAGAAAGTCCTCCTATATAAGCGATGACGGTTAACCATCGGCTATCCAGCGCATGCCCAATAGCCAGTGGAAAGTACTCGGGCGGATAAGGGCTGCCGATTTTGAGACCCGCCCAGAGAATCAGAGGGGTAGAAATGCTCAACAATAATAAAAAGAAAGGCAGGCCCCAGCTGGCTGTGAATAGCATTTTTATGTTGCGGTTTTCTGCAAACGTCATGTGAAACATATGGGGCATAACCACAGCAGAAGCAAAAAACATCAACAACGTTGTTCGCCAGGGGCCATCTTCCAGATGGGAGTTCATCCCGATAATGACTTCGGAGTTTGCCTCAAGCCAGCGGTTTAATCCGGAAAAACCACCAAACACCTCGACAATCACTACGCCACCAAGCAGTACCATGATCAGCAGTTTGAGCAGAGACTCAAAGGCAATCGCCACCACAAGACCATCATGCTGGTGGCGGCTGGCCAGGTGTCGGGTACCAAACATCATGGTCAATAATGTGACCATAATACAAAAACCGAAGGCCAGCCTGTCCGGGGATGCTTCATCACTGAGCAGATAAACACCGTCTGCCACGGCCTGTATCTGCAAGGCCAACAGGGGAAAGGTAATAAACAACAAAAGAAGTGTAGTTAACGTACCTGCCACCGGGCTGCGGAAACGGAAGGCCAGCACATCGGCCAGAGAACTGAGTTGATAGGTGGAGGTTATTCTTAATATTGGCACCAGCAGGACGGGTGCTAGCAAAAACGCACCGCTCAAGCCAAAGTAAAAACCAAGAAAAACATAACCATCGTCGTGGGCAACTCCGATACTGCCATAATAGGCCCAGCTGCTGGCATAGATGCCCAGGGACAGAACATAGGTTGCCGGGTGATGCACCACCGCACGCGGAATAATGCCACGATCCGTCGCCCAGGCGCAGAGAAAGAGAACCACAAGATAAACAACACTGACGAGTACGATGTATTCCAGCTCAAAGCTCATCTCTGTTATCCCTGATCTGGAGGGTAAAGCCTGCGACAATGAGGATGAACCAGAGTATCCAGGGTTGGTACCACTGTTTACCAAAGGTAATCCACCAACCCATGATGGCCGGAGAAAAAAGGTAAATACCAATCACCAGAAGCAGAACCAGGCGGTAGATATACATATTACGTCTGTGCAGTTTTGCCGTTGGACGGACATGGTAATGATTATATGGGTAAACCGCAAAAGATTACCGGCAGATTCTCTTGTGCGGCAAAACATAGTGACCTGTTTGCCACCCTGAGTTTACCGCACATCCCGCCAATCAGCTGCGGTTCAGTATACCCTGTAACCGCCCCTGGTCGAAAATCACTTTCTCAAACGCCACTGCTGAGTTGGTTTCAAAGTGGATTGCCACAAACGAATGACAGTCGTCGTCTTCTTTGCCTGCTTTCATTTCCATCAGGGTGTAACGGTAAGCACCGGTGATCTCCAGATCCTGGAGGTTCTTCGGTAACACACAGATTTTCAGAATCTGGTTACCCCGGGTGTAGGTAAAGGCAGGGCCGGTATCATGGCGATATGAGATATCCTGAAAGTATTCGGGTATACGGATACCCAGTACATACTCACCACCAAATTGCTGTTGATAACAGGCCATATCATCCCCATAGTGTTATTGCGTTTCGGGATCATTTTTCTAATTGATTACGGCCTCTTACAAATGCAAGTCGGCCAGATAACCGGAGTCGTTTATTTTTTTGCCAGGAGGCTGTCCGATCAAGTGACATCAAGTTAGTCGAAAGCGCCCCAACCCCTACACGGCTCAACATCTAAAGCTAACAATCGTACCAATATGATTAAGTTACTCAGAAGGTGAAATTGGGATTATCAACCCCACTTTGTCGCTTGGGTAATCGACTTGAGTTTCACCTTATCACGGAGGGCTACTATTATCTCCTCAAATTTTAGCTGTACTTCCTGAATCTGAGGTTGACATGATCAGTATTGCGTCACTCGAAGATGAACTTAAGGGGCGTTGAATGTACTGTGGCTGATTTGTCATCCATAGCGAACAAAAATGTACGACAGTAAGTAGCTAACCAAATGAAATCATATTTCCTGCCAAGTTGTCAGTCACTCTGCTCCGCTGCAACTCAGGTCATATAGCTACGGCTATGCTTTCTACCTTGCGCCTTGCATAGTAACTGCCCGCTTGGCCAGAAATATACGATTCCATTTGGACAAGCTCCTGGAGCATCGTTTCCGGTAGGTATCAACAAAAAAACCTCGCTAAAGGCAAGGTTCCAGGCACTGATCCATCAGTCGTGAGCCGTTTTTATTATTATATTGAGGTGGTATTTATTCTTGGACAGAGAGTGAGTATTTAGTGTTCTTATTACCTGGCCCCGAAACAATCATCATCGATTTCGGCAAACACTCACTGTGCAAGTACAGAGTACGTAATTACCGAAAGAAAAGAATTGACGTATGTCAATAAATCGCTATTCCCTATGAGAATGACTGGATAGTACCGAACAGCATTTTCCCTGCCGCAGCATCGGCATCCTGAACATGTTGTCATGTGCCTGTTTCAGGTATTAGCCCGGATATTTCATATACTGCCCCGTATCTCGCGCAGGACTTTGTCGCTCTAAGGGATTTTGTGAGGGAGC
>NZ_JAHHPO010000156.1 GCF_024606365.1 Endozoicomonas sp. ONNA2 | reverse complement strand
AATCCAGGCCACTTCCACTTCATCCATGGTATCAAACGGAATCATGATTTTGTGGGTAAAGCGCCCTTCCGGCACGGTACCAAAGGTTTCACCGGCGCGGAGTTTATCGCCGATTTTAGCCACAGCAGTGAATGCCCAGTTCTGGGTACGGTCCAGAGACTCAACCTGAACGCCCCGCTGCAAGAAGCGACCGTACAGATTCGCCAGACGCTCCAGCGGGTTCTGCAGCCCGTCGTAAATCATGCTGAGAATACCGGGCCCCAAATCCACAGACAGCATGTGGCCGCTCTGGATAACCATGTCACCCACAGCGACACCACGGGTTTCCTCAAACACCTGAATATCCGCCGTGTTGCCACGGACCCGGAGAATCTCAGCCATCAGCTGCTCAGCCACCGCTTCATTGGCGCGTCGGCTGGGCAGTACGTAAACCACCTCGTTCTTGACCAGCGGTTTTCGCTCGCCACTGTGGCCAATGATGCTCTCGATGGTAATGATATCACCCATCACCGCTACTACCCGGGCAGAGGTCTGCTGCATCAGATCTGTTTTTGTCTCTTCAGTCATGTGTATATCCGTTGTCGTTTAATCCGGAGCACCCGGCAATTGGCGGGCAAATTCGCCCAATGCCTGGTGGGTCAGCTCATTAAACCGAACCACTGCCTCTTCGCCATTGTAGGAGGTCCAGCGGGCAACAAGATTCCAGCGAAGCAGATAGATCACCACCGCTTCAAAATCAAAACGATGTCTGGCACCAAGCTCGTTCAGCTTGTTCCACACCGCTTCCATCACTGTTTTTTCCAGCGTCAGGTAGTCTTTTTTGCCCAGGCATTCAACCGCCACCGGGATCCATGGGAATGCATTTTGTAAACCGAGGGTTGGATGATTCCAGTTGCGGCGGATGTAGGCGTAGCGGCTACCATAGCTCCACTTCGCAGACGTCGGAGCCTGTATACCATTGGCCTTGCGTCGCAAGGCAGCAGCAATGGTTCGCATATCAAGACGCCAATTCACCAGCTCTTTCAGATCGGGGCTGTCCAACTCCTGCAACAGGCGCTCTGCCAGGT
>NZ_JAHHPO010000155.1 GCF_024606365.1 Endozoicomonas sp. ONNA2 | reverse complement strand
AGAGCGGCAAAGGACAAGCGAGATCGGGAGCACGTTTATGAAATATCCGGGCTAACAGCACCTCCTCTAATTCTTCTGTATTGAGCCGGTCAAATAAAAACCGAAAAAAATGATGCCTCCCTCGGATTCACCAGCAGCTTCCGGGATTGAAGAATACTGGCTTTGGAGATTTTTCAATAGCCAGTCAGGTGCTTTAGCTGTCAACAGGCTTTTGACCTGATCTTTTGTCAGTAGATATAATTGCTGCTCAAGGTTTGGTGCGTCATTATCCATCGAGTTTTCATATTCAGTCACGTTTTTATCATAATCCCTCAAATCTCTGTAGATTTGCGTGAAACAATGATGCCAGGTACTGTCGGGATTATTGGCTGCTGAATGGGAATGATGATTAACGCTGGTGACTGATCTTTCAATAATCTGTCCTTCAGGTGTTTCTGCAGTGCTTGATTTGGGCAGTTTGGTTGTTTCGGTATCGGCAAAGGTCAATTCCTCCACTTTTCTTTTTAAGTTTTTAACTCGCTTTAAGTAGCTGGCCATATCGAGTCAAATATTTCTGTCTATTTGGGCTGGTACTATGAGAGGCACAACGGAGCATAGCCGTAGTTATGTGACCGAGGTTGTAACGAAGCACGACTGCGTGGATGCAGGAGTCAGGGCAACGCAGGAGCAGCTGCCGTGTAGGGAAGTCTATTTTCGGACAGCCTCTTGGAGAGGAGCAGTTGCCGGGTCGGTCAGCCTCCCGGTCAAGAGACCCCAAAAAACTGTAATCAGCCATCAATCAAAATACCGTGCTGCCGCTATTAACAGAAGTAATTCGGAAAAAGTACCCAGTAGCAATGAGAGTCAGAAAAACCCTGATTTTTCCCCTTGAACATCAACACTCTGAAAATTTACCCAGAAACTCGCTGCTTTATCGTGCAGCCAACTGGCTGGAAACCACCATGCGTGCTTTACAGGAACACCGCGAAGAGAAGCAGCACGGGCAACCACTGGCACAACAGAAACCGGTTTTCCCATCATCTAAGCAATACCCATTTCGTCGATGCCTGATAAGAACCCGGTTGTTTATGCCCACAAGAGAGCGCCTGCCAGTCTGCACACTGCTGCGCCCCGGACCTCACCATTGGTAGCCAATTCCCATTTTGATTCGACTGTCAACATTACGGGACTTATCAACCGGGTCACTGTCGTAATCAACGATATGCGTCAAATTCCAGGTAATATGATCGGTCAAACCAATTCTCAGCGTCTGATTGATATTAACCAGTGTCGCAGACTGTTTTAACCGGAAGAACGTTCTGCTATTGGCAAAATATTCCCAGTTGTTACTGATTCGTGTCCGGTAGTTAAAGATCCAGGTCAAGGCATAATCCCGTTGCGACGCATTGGTCTGATAAGCTTCCCAGAGCTGGCTGATACCGCCACTGGTTTTCAGCGCCCCGGCAGCGGTTTCCCAAAAGCGATAACCCAATGTGCCGCCCAGTGATGTACGGATTCGCAGATCTTCCTGCGAATCATACTCCTGTTCTGCAGCTCCCTGCACAAACCGGTGCTCATCCAGATAACGGCTGTATGAGTAGCCAACCTGCCACTCAGAGCTTTTAATGCCGTTATCATCTTCCAATTCAATATCCCAGTAAAAAGCGTTTTTATTCCACTGGTCATCAATATTGAGTTTACCTTCAACACCAATCAACCACTCATTATCGTTTCCGGATTTGCTGTCCAGCGAAGCGACAAGGTTACCTCCCAGCTCCCAGGTATCAGCAATCACCGGCTGTTCAATATGGATAGCGGCCACTGGCCATACCGCAGAGAATGAACGCTTCTGGCCGCTGTTATCAATAACCGTAATACCGGTTTCCCGACCTTCAAAGCGTCGCAACCGGGCGGCATTCTCACCTATCAGGCTAACCCAGAATGTTTTATCAGAGTCCAGGGCTGTGACATAACGCCAGTCCAACTCGATAGTGCCTGCATAGCTGGTGCGCAAACTCAGCTTGCCAGAGTCCAGTTTAACAATCTCGCCGGACAACACATCGCCATTGTTCATCCAGACGGTATCAGCCCATGTCGTGCTGATAGAAAAAAACAGACACAATATCGTCGGCAGCCTGAATAAACAGCGCAGGCTCCTTTGGAGCAACATAGAAAGAACTTCCCCCGGACAGGTTGTATCCACCTGTAACATGCAAAAACACAGTCCACAATAAATCAATGGCAATGACAGCTATAAGCGGTGTTGATCGTTCCTTCCGGTTATCAATGGGTCTATACTAACTGTCTGTCGTGGTCAGGCAAAGGCAGGATATACAACGATGGGATTATTTCAACGGATCGGAAAAGCACTGGAGCCGTTGATGCTGGCGATGGGTGTCGTCAGTCCACTGGCCACAATACCGCAGCTTTATAAACTTTTCTTTTCCCACAGCCAGCATGCTGCAGGGCTCTCGCTGGCCACATGGACCCTCTATACTTTCATTGCATTCTTATGGACACTATATGGGGTATACCATAAAAACCCTACTATATGGATAGGAAACTGCCTCAGTTTTCTGATGGACGCAACCATGTCGGCAGGTATTTATCTGAAGGTCGGGCTGGTGATGTGAAATCACTGATTGAATGAGTTGCCTTCCAACAACTTTCAATAACTTTCAACAACCTCCAACCAAAAGATGAACTTTAATCTGGATCAAACACTTTCACAGTTAATGTCCTTTCCCATTCCATACTTTTCAAATATCTTGCAATCTGTCGTTTTAAGATCCCGGAGAGCCAACGTTGACTGCCCCCTTTACCCCTTCGGAAATATGGTACCTGATCAGCAAGATTCCGAAAGGCTCTGTGGTAACCTATGGCCAACTGGCCGAGATGGCAGGAGCTCGTGGTTATGCACGTGTGGTGGGCAATATCCTGACACAGCTGCCCGCAGGAACCGACCTCCCCTGGCACCGGGTCATTAACGGTAAAGGCCAGATTTCATTTCCTGATGGGTCCAGTCGCTACCGCCTGCAAAAACAGCGTTTGGAACAGGAGGGGGTGATAATCTCATCGGGAAAAATCAACCTGAAAGCGCATCAATGGCATGGAGAGTAAACACTTGGATGGAGCACCGGAAGATATTGCCCTGGCCGTCGAAATTATTCGCCAACTGGAAAACCTCGATTACCCGGAAGAGAACATTCTCAGGGCGATGGTTCATATCTGTCAGGATACACTGAACAAGCTTCCCAACGACGGGACCCGGGAGTTCTGGCGGCAGCGACTGATTGCAGAACTAATGGGCCCGGCAGACGATCCGCCTGCTGAGACCCATTGAGCAGCTACTGAAAAAAGCTGAACAAAAGCTGAAAAAAGGACAAATGTATCAGTCACCCGCCTGATGACGTTCCAGCAACCGCCCTACATACGACACCAGCCATAGAACCGGCAGCCCCAGCAACGCTGAACCGATAAAGAATACCGGATAGTCCAGACTATCCACAAAGGTGCCGGAATAACCTGCCAACAGCTTGGGCAACAAGGTCATCAGTGAGCTGAAAATAGCGTACTGCATGGCCGTGAAGGCCCGGTTGGTCAGGCTGGATAAAAAGGCAATAAACGCGGCGGAGGACATGCCGCCACTGAGGTTATCCGCCGCAATCACCAGGCTTAAATAGAGGCTGGAAGGTTCAAGGTTGGCCAGAAACGCAAACAGCACGTTAGACAGTGCCGCCAGCAGTGCGCCTAGCCAGAGGATGCGCATCACACCGTAGCGAATGGCCAACACCCCGCCCAGAAAGCCACCGGCAATGGTCATGATCAGGCCGAAGGTTTTGGTGATGGTGGCGATTTGCTCTTTGGTATAGCCCATATCGTTGTAGAACACATTGGATATGGTACCCATAACCACATCAGCAATACGGTAGGTCCCGACCAACAGCAATATATAGACAGCCACTTTGCCATAACGCGCAAAGAAGTCAGCAAACGGCGCGACGTAAGTCTCCTGCACCATGGCTCTTGGCGCAAGATGAGCTTTCACCAACAACCAGGCGGTAACCCCGGCGGCGGCGACACTGCCTGTAAATCGCCCGGCACCCGCCAGAAAACCCGCGATTGGATTAGACAACCCGCTATCCAGCAATAGGGTTTTCAAAGCACCAAAAACATCAGCCAGCTGAGTGAAAGAGGTAACAAATGCGCTGGCCGCCAGGGCAAAGAGCAACAGAAAGCGCAGATAATCAACGGTGCTGTGCACCGACTCGGGAGTACGGTCAATATCCGGCTCAGCAACCAATAGTGTGGTCACAATCCCGATCAGCATAAACACGGCCATACAGCGATAGGCCCAGGCCCAGGCCAGATAGTCGTAATGGCCTTCGTCCGCCATGGTAAACCAGCTGGCCAGTGCCAGTGTACCAGCGCCAGCCACCAGCATACCGATCCGATACCCGGCAATATAGGCAGAGGACATCATGGCCTGCAGGTCATCGTCCGCCGCCTCGATCCGATAGGCATCAATCACGATATCCTGGGTGGCCGAGGAAAAGCCAAGCATCACCGCGCCACAGGCGATCCACAACAGACCATCAACTGGGTTGTGGGCAGCCATAAACAACAGCGCCGCAACAACAGAGAGCTGGGAGACTAATAACCAAGACCGGCGACGCCCGAGCAGATCGTGCAAAACCGGCAATGGAATGCGGTCCACCAGCGGTGCCCAGACAAACTTGAAGGAATAGCCTAACGCCGCCCAGCTGAAAAAGGTGACGGCACTGCGCTCCACACCAGCCTCACGAAGCCAGAGGGACAGGCTACTGAAAATCAACAGAAGGGGCAGGCCTGCTGAAAACCCGAGAAAAAGCAGTGTAATCACCCGACGGTTGAAAAAGCTTCTACAGGCGTCCCCCCAATTCTTCGAAGAATCTGCTGACAGTCCCATTCAGTGTGCTCCATAACAAGCGTGATGATCTACAGCGCCACGCTTTTTTATAGTTAAAAGTATTGTGTCTTAGAAAGAAGCCAGGCAATTAACCAAATAAAAACCGTTTTCACCATCGGGCAAAAACGGTTTTTCCTGCCATATTTTCTTTCTGTGCCAAGGCCGATCAATCCCTGAAATTATTGTACTGCAGCGGCATGTCCAGATCGGCTTCGCGCAAAAAGGCAATCACCGTCTGCAAATCGTCCCTTTTCTTGCCGGTGACCCGGACCTGATCACCCTGAATGGCGGCCTGCACCTTAAGCTTGGCATCCTTAATCATTTTCACGATCTTTTTGGACACATCCTTATCCAGCCCCTGGCGAACCACCACTTCCTGCTTGACCTGTTTGCCCGAGCCATAATGGTTCTTCACTTCAAGGCATTTAACATCAATGCCCCGCTTGACCATCCTGGTTTTCAACATCTCGACCATTTGTGCCAGCTGAAAGTCGGCATCGGTGGTTAGCACGATCTGTTTGTCACCACTTTTTTCAAAGCTTGCTGCAACACCCCGAAAGTCAAAACGGGTCGCCAGTTCACGGTTTGCCTGATCGACGGCGTTGGCCAGCTCATGCATATCCACTTCAGAGACAATGTCAAATGAAGGCATAACGAATGATCTCCTTGAGAAATCGAAAGAAACAATTAGCAACTATTGTATCCATGATTATATTGGAAAGGCCATGGAGAACATCATTACACCAACAGCAAGGTTCGGGTGAATATGGTTTACGGCAACTACTGATCTTTGCCCTTGAGCCTGAAGCCAATTTTTACCGTCACCTGCCAATGGGCAATTTTGCCCTTGTCGATATGGCCACGCTGCTCCACCACTTCAAACCAGCCCATATGCTCCAGGGTCATGCCAGCGGCGGCAATGGCATTTTGAATCGCATCATCACTACTGACCGTTGAACTGCCAACCAGTTCAGTCATTTTATAGGTATGGCTCATTGTCTATCTCCCACTCTTGTTTGGAAAAGCTGTGAAACACCAGCTGTTTGAGTATAGGCAGCAAATGGTAGACTCGGCGTATCTTCATCCGCTGATGGACTTCAGACATTCATGCACAATGATCCCTGGTATATTCTGGGTGCCGGCAGCATCGGTTGCCTCTGGGCCGCCAGCCTTTGCCATAAAGGGGAAAGCCCCCGCCTGATCCTGCGAGAAAGCCGCCATCAGCAGCTTGCACAAAAGCGCATGCCACTGAAACTATCAACACCGGACCAGACCTTCCTGTTTGCTGTGGATACCGTCTCCCCAGAAACCATCGACAGCCCCATCAACCGGCTGATTATCTGTACCAAGGCACAGGATTCGCTGTCTGCACTGAACAGCGTAAAACCATATCTGGCGGATAACGGCCAAATACTGTTGCTGCAAAATGGCATGGGAAGCCAGCAGGCCATCAGGGATGCGTTGCCAACACAAATGCCCATGGCGCGTGAAAATATTTTGCGC
>NZ_JAHHPO010000154.1 GCF_024606365.1 Endozoicomonas sp. ONNA2 | reverse complement strand
GCGCTGCCGTTATCACCAAAACCATCGATATGGATGCTTCGCTTAGTGAAGCTGAGATGGAAACCCAGATCACGGTTGAGGCAGACCAGTATATTCCCTATGCAATGGATGAAGTGGCCATCGACTTTGAAGTTCAGGGTTTGAACGAGAAAAACCCCGCACGAGTTGAAGTGTTACTGGCAGCTTGTCGTCGTGACAATGTAGAAATGCGCGAGGAGGCACTTCGGCTTGGGGGGTTAAAGGCCAGGGTTGTTGATGTCGAAGCTTTTGCCATGGGCCGGGCATGCGAATTGATTGATGGCCAGCTTGACCTGCCAGATCAGGACCCGGTGCTTGCTATCTTCGATATTGGTGCCACGAAAACCACACTGAATGTGATCAGTCGGGGTAAGATAGTATATACCCGTGAGCAGTTATTCGGTGGACGGCAGTTGACTGATGAGATTCAGCGCCGTTATGGCCTCGGCCCTGAAGAAGCAGAGAAAGCCAAGCGTAAGGGGGGGCTGCCTGTTGATTATGAACCTGAAGTTCTGGAGCCATTTCGGGAAACAGTGGTTCAGCAGGTATTACGTTCATTGCAATTCTTTTATTCGTCCAGCCAATTTAATGAAGTGGATGCCGTTGCGCTGGCAGGAGGCTCAGCTTCAATCTCAGGTATGGCGGAAATGATTCAGAATAAACTGGGGGTCCCCACCAGAGTAGCAAACCCCTTTGCCGGGATGTCCATGGCGGGGAAAGTGGATAAGGACCAACTGGCCAGGGAGGCACCAACACTGATGATTGCCTGTGGCCTTGCCATGAGGAGTTTCGACTGATGGCAAGAATTAACCTATTACCCTGGCGTGAAGAACTCAGAAAAAACCGCAAGCAGCGTTTCATTGTCGTCTGGGCGTTTATGGTGGTGGTCGGTATTGGGCTGGTCTTTATCGGCGATCTTCACATCAGCCATAACATCAGTCAACAGCAGAGCCGTAATCAATATCTGCAAAATGCAATTTCGCTACTTGATCAGCGAATCGTTGAAATCAAGGATCTGAAAACCAAAAAAGAACTTCTGCTTGAAAGGATGCAGGTCATTCAAAACCTGCAGGGAAACCGCCCTGTTATTGTTCGCATATTTGATCAGGTGGCACATGTAGTCCCTGAGGGTGTTTATTTCAAGCAGATAATGCTGGAGGGGAATAGCCTGTCGCTTGTCGGGGTTGCCGAATCCAATAATCGCATCTCTGCCTTGATGAGAAACTTCGATAACTCTGAATGGTTTGCTGAGCCAAATCTGACCGCCGTCAGGAAGGTATCGGCCAACAGTCAGCGCTGGAATGAGTTTGATCTGATGGTTAAGCAGATCAACCCCACTCAGGCCAAGGGGGGACTATGAGCCTTGCAGATTCGTTACAAAAACTGAATGATCTTGATCTGAATGATATTGATTTTGAAAACATCGGTTCATGGCCTTTGGGAGTCAAGGCAATTGTCTGGATTCTGACTCTGGCTTTGGTGCTTGGGCTTGGCTATCAATTTCACCTGACCAGTTTGCAGCAACGATATGATGTCGCTGCCAGTAAAGAGCAGGATTTGCGGGAGCAATATCGAATCAGGGCGTTCCAGTCGGCAAACCTTAAAGCCTACCGCGAACAGATGGCGAAAATGGAAGACTCGTTTGGTGCGCTGGTGAAGCAGCTGCCCAGTGATACAGAGGTTCCCGGGTTGCTTGAAGACATTACTTTTACCGGGCGTGGAGCTGGTCTTCAAATCGAAGAAATCAAACTTCAGGATGAAAATGTCAGCCATTTTTATATCGAGCTGCCAATCAGTATTGGCGTAACGGGCACATACCATGATTTGGGTAACTTCGTCAGTGGTGTCGCCAGTCTTTCGCGAATAGTGACCTTGCATGATTTTGAGATTCGCCCGGGCAAGAGTGGTCAGTTAACCATGAACATTCTTGCAAAAACTTACCGCTACAATGATCAAGGGGGGCTATGATGAAATTGCTTCAACTTGGCATTGCTGCCAGTGCTGCGCTGATTCTTGCCGGATGCTCGGATGGTGGTCGTCAGGGGTATCAAGACATTGATGACTTTATGGCAGAGATGAGGGCTCGTCCTACGGGTAATATTGAGCCATTGCCCAGCTTCAGGCCTTATGAGGCTTTTACTTACCAGGCATCTGCCATGCGCAGTCCTTTCAAGCAGCCGGTAAGAATTGAACTGACTCCTGAGCAGCTCAATAGCAACCTCAAGCCAGACGCAAGCCGTGTTAAACAGTACCTGGAACAATTTGAATTGGATTCGTTCCGTTTGGTCGGCTCTATCAGTAACGATGAAGGATTCTGGGGGCTGGTGCAGGGGGCTGATGGTGTTCACCGGGTTCGCGTGGGGGATTACCTGGGTCGTGACCATGGTCGCATTACTTACCTTGATGACCAGGAATTGCGTTTGACCGAGATTGTTCCTGCTGGTCCAAGTTACTGGATTGAGCGGCCAAGAGTTCTCCGCGTGAATTTTAATAGTCAATGATTTTATTCCCTTTGTGAATGAATCGTCATATTTCCAGCAAGGATGCTGCTGTCATCCCCTGATTGGTTGACAGTACTCTGCTGGTTGTGTGGAGTTAATCGATTCTATCAAGGTAGACTTAAGCCCCGCCCACAGCATAAGGGCCAGATGTGACCATCTCGTGCTGTGTGTTCACGTTTCGCATCTGTCTTTAGCTTGATTTGGCCAGCAACGACAGGAGATGCCCCGTCAACTTGTTCAATTCACGATGTTGATCACCTTGGGTAGTGCAGCTTTCACCAGGGGCATCAATCAGAGAGAGGGTTAAATCTGGAAGGATCGATTATTCTCTGTCGCATAGTAATACCAATTTCACCTTCTGAATATGAACTGTGCATCCATTTTGAAGCTGGATCTTCGTTGGAATTCCTCGCAACAGCCCTGCTTTTAATCATCATTCCGTTTTGCCCAGCTGTTCAAAATGAGTTGCTCGCTCACATATTCAGAAGGCGAAATTAGTATAAAACCAGATGTTCCGCCAAACCGGGGAGTTCTGACCGGTCGGAATAGGCCTGCAGTTTTTCTCAACTAATCTAGTATTTAAAGTTCTTATCTTGTTCAGTCCACAGTAGAGGTTTGAGAATCTTTCATTGTGGTTGTGCAGGATGACCTCATCCCCTGAAAATAATGGTTTTCCTGGCCTGAGAGCCGATTCTTATTAAGGCATGGGCGGCTTTTTTCAGGGGATGCTTCGAAGCATGCATGGATATTGCCTTGAATCTCAAATGGACTGGATTTTTTAACGCTGATGCCGATGAAAACAACAATGCTAATTCTGAAATAGGTAAGTTAGATGAATATTAGTCCCCTGCTACAGGCCAGGGCTGTTCGTGGGTTTCTGTATACGTTGCTGGCCATGTTGCCTATTTCCGCGTGGGGTGTCACCCTGAAAAATATGGATGCGGCTGCACTGCCCGGAGAGATGGTCGAAATACGTTTGACTTTTGATGGTTCGGCACCGGTGGCCCATGGCTACAGCATTGAGAAGCCCCCCCGGATTTCCATAGACCTGCCTTTTACCCGCAGTGAACTCCCCAAGTACAATGAGATTGGCTTTAATAATGCCAAGAGTGTGACCGTGCTTGAGGCTGGTGACAGAACCCGTCTGGTCATTAATCTGCAGCAGCCTACCGGCTTCAGCAGCCAGGCCGATGGCCGGACGCTCAGCATTTATCTTGGCGAGAACAGCAGCGCCACAGCGGTGCAAAGGGAATTATCGCAGCAGGGCGAGCCATCTTATCAAGCCGCTCAAATGACAAGAGGTATTAACGATATTGGTTTTCAGCGAGGTGATGACGGCGAGGGAGAGGTTATCATTGCCCTGTCCGATGCCAGGATTCCCATGGATATGAATGAGCAGGGGGGGCGTATCCGTCTGGAGTTTCAGGGCGATATATTGCCACAGAATTTGAGAAATCGCCTGGATGTTATCGACTTTGCTACGCCGATCAAGTTTATTGATGCCGCAGTTCAGGATGGTAACAGCATTATTACCATAGAGCCCAAGGGTGAGTTTGAGTATCTGGCCTATCAGACAGACAACCTGCTGACTGTCAGCGTCAAGGCTCCAGACCCAAAAGAACACAGTAGAAGAAAAAAAGGGCTTTCCTATAAGGGTGACAAGCTGTCGCTAAACTTTCAGGATATTGAAGTTCGGGCGGTGCTACAGTTGATCGCTGATTTTACTGACCTGAATCTGGTGGCATCGGATACGGTTGGGGGTAATGTAACCTTGCGGCTGCAGAATGTTCCCTGGGATCAGGCGCTTGATATTGTGCTTAAGGCTAAAGGGCTCGATAAGCGTTTGGAAGGCAATGTCCTCACTGTGGCGCCGGCCGCTGAAATTGCGGCCCGTGAACGTGAGCAGCTGGAGAACGAAAAACAGATTCGTGAGTTAGCCCCTGTATATACCGATCTGGTTCAGATTAATTACGCTGACGCTGAAGAAATTGCCACGGTATTGAAAGGCGCAGAAGGTGCCAGCCTGCTGACAGAAAGGGGTTCTGTGCAGGTGGTGGCCAGAACCAATAGTCTGTTGATCAAGGATACCCAGGTCAAGCTGGATGAATTAAGGGAGCTGATTGATCAGCTGGATATTCCTATCCGGCAGGTGATGATTGAGGCGCGGATTGTGACTCTTAGCTCAAACTTTCAGGAAGAACTGGGTGTCAAGTGGACCGGGTCTAAAGAGGATGCACTCAAGGATGATAACAGGGATCTTTCAATTGGTGGTGGCCAGGAGAATGATGTATTTACTGACCTGAGTGTAACCGGAGGGGCTTCAAGCGCTATTGCCATTGGCTTCTCCACCAATGGTGGCACGATTTTGAACCTTGAGCTCTCTGCCCTGCTAAGTGATGGCGGAGGTGAAGTCATTTCACAGCCAAAAGTCATTACCGCTGATAAGAAAACTGCGATAATCAAATCAGGAAAAGAAATTCCGTACGAAGAGAAAACCTCCAGTGGGGCGACTTCTGTAGCGTTCAAGGACGCGGTACTGGGGCTGGAAGTGACACCTCAGATTACCCCTGATGGTCGTGTGATTATGGATATCAAGATCAATAATGACGACACAACCGATCAGGCATCCAACAACGTACCCATTATTTCTACCAATGAGATCACTACTCAGGTTCTGGTTGAAGATGGTGAAACCGTCGTTCTTGGTGGTGTCTTTAAGCAGAGTAAAAAACAAGGCGTTATCAAAGTACCAGTTTTGGGGGATATTCCTTGGGTTGGCAACTTGTTCCGTAATAAAACAGAGAGTGATGATAAAGAAGAACTTCTGGTATTTATAACGCCCAGAATCATTACTGAAGGTGTTTCATTGCGTTAGACTGCTGGTATAAAGCAGGTTGTAAAATCTATGACGGGAGCCTTGGCTCCTGTTTTTTGTTGTCATGTCTGCTTGCGATGCGCTACGCTCGCTGCACACAGGCAGGAAGTCAGGCTGGCAAAAGAGCATGCCATTAACAAATATCTATCTTATTGGTCCCATGGGGGCAGGCAAAAGTACCATTGGCAGGATGCTGGCAAAAGAGCTGGCCCGGCCTTTTTTTGATTCGGATCATGTGATTGAAGAGCGCAGTGGCGCGGATATCCCCTGGATTTTCGATGTGGAAGGAGAGCTGGGGTTTCGGGACAGGGAAAGCCAGGTTGTTGAAGATATTTGTACTCAGAAAGGCGTCGTCATGGCAACCGGTGGGGGGGCTGTTGGCCGACTGGAGAACAGACGACAGCTAAGCGCTAATGGTTTTGTGGTTTATTTGCGTACCCCGGTAGCAATCCAATTGCAGAGAACGGAAAAAGACAAACGACGACCATTGCTGCAACAGTCAAACCGTGAAGAGGTTCTGACCAGACTGCTGGAAGAGCGTGACCCACTGTATCGGTCGATCGCAGACCTTGTTCTGGACACCGCCACCCTGTCACCCCGCCAGGTTATCAAAAAAATCATTCAAACGGTTGGTTTGGGAAGGCAGTGAGGGAGTCATCGACCATGCTGGAACTTAAAGTCGATCTGGGAGATAGAAGTTATCCCATTTTTATCGGCTCCGATCTTTTGTCAAACGCTGACCATTTTCAGACTTACATCAAAGGCAGACGTGTTGCCATTGTCACCAACGAGACGATTGCCCCTTTCTATCTGGATCTCATTAAGCGCACCCTGGCAAATTATGATTCGACGGTAATCATTTTGCCGGATGGTGAACAGTATAAAAACCTTGGAACACTTAACCTTATTTTCGATCGGCTGTTACAGGAACAACATACCCGCAAAACAACGTTGCTGGCATTGGGTGGCGGTGTTATCGGGGATATGACCGGCTTTGCTGCGGCCTGCTATCAGCGAGGTGTGGATTTTATTCAGGTGCCAACGACACTGCTCTCCCAGGTTGACTCGTCAGTGGGGGGGAAGACAGGGGTCAACCATGCCTTGGGTAAAAACATGATCGGTGCATTTTATCAGCCCAATGCCGTCATTATCGATACCGCAACACTGAACACGTTACCTGATCGTGAGCTGTCAGCCGGACTGGCAGAGGTGATCAAATATGGGTTGATTTGTGATAAACCTTTTTATTATTGGTTGCAGGAGAATATTGGGCGTTTGCTGGATCGTGATCCAGAGGCGCTTTCCCAGGCTATCCATCAATCCTGTCAGGACAAAGCCAGGGTGGTCGAGGCAGATGAGACTGAGTCTGGTGTTCGCGCTATTCTCAACCTGGGACACACCTTTGGCCATGCAATAGAAACCCATACCGGCTATGGCTCCTGGCTGCACGGTGAAGCGGTGGCTGCTGGTATGGTGATGGCGGCTGATCTTTCCTGGCGTGAAGGCAATATATCCAGAGAAGACGTTGATGGACTTGTATATTTGCTTGAACGTGTCAGCCTGCCGGTAATGCCTCCCTCCGGTATCACCAGGGATCGCTTTCTTGAGCTAATGGCAGTGGATAAAAAAGTGCTGGATGGTCAATTACGACTGGTGCTTCTGAGTTCTGTTGGTCATGCCGTGGTATCGGACAGTTTCAACCATAACTATTTAATCGATTGCCTTGAACGGTTCTGCTCCTGAATATTTTCTCAGTGGCTGGAGCGTGCTCTTCAGTCCTCTTTATGTTGATCATAATTGCCCATAGTTCTGTCGATTTGTTGTAAAAACTTTCGATATATCAATCTTTTATTTTGATTTTTAGCGGCATTGACGTAACCATTCGCTAAATCCATTATTCAAGCATCAATAGCCCTGTTCAGCTA
>NZ_JAHHPO010000153.1 GCF_024606365.1 Endozoicomonas sp. ONNA2 | reverse complement strand
ACCGACAACGCCTGGCGGATGCGGTTCTCAACTTCCCGCTGATTCCGGTTGTTACCCATATCGATGAAGTCGATAACAATCAGGCCGCCAATATCACGCAGACGCAGCTGGCGGGCAATCTCATCGGCTGCTTCAAGGTTGGTGTTAAAGGCGGTTTCTTCGATATCGCCACCACGGGTCGCCCGGGCAGAGTTGATATCGATGGAAACCAGGGCTTCTGTCGGGTCAATAACAATGGAGCCGCCGGATGGCAGTTTGACTTCACGCTGGAAGGCGGTCTCGATCTGACTTTCAATCTGGAAGCGGTTGAATAGCGGTACGCTGTCTTTGTACAGCTTGATCTTGTTCTGGTACTGGGGCATGACCTGTTTGACAAAATCCAGGGCTTCCTGATACACCGGGGTTTTGTCGATCAGGACTTCACCGACATCCTGGCGCAGGTAGTCGCGGATGGCGCGGATAATGACATTGCTTTCCTGGTAAATCAGGAAGGGGGCGGGATTTTTGCCGGCAGCGTCCTTGATGGAGTTCCACAGCTGCAGCAGATAGTCCAGATCCCATTGCAGGTCTTCTGTGGAACGGCCAAGGCCGGCGGTGCGGACGATGACGCCCATCTCGGCAGGGATGTCCAGCTTGCTCATGGCCTCACGAAGCTCGGTACGCTCATCGCCTTCGATGCGGCGTGAAATGCCACCGGCCCGTGGATTGTTGGGCATCAGGACCAGGTAGCTGCCAGCCAGGCTGACCAGTGTGGTCAGGGCAGCACCTTTATTGCCGCGCTCTTCCTTGTCAACCTGAACGATAACCTCGGTGCCTTCCCTGATGACCTCCTTAATGCTTGGACGCCCGCCACTGTGGCCTGTGAAGTATTCCCGGGAGATCTCTTTCAGGGGCAGGAAACCATGTCGCTCTGCGCCAAAGTCGACAAATGCGGCTTCCAGGCTGGGCTCAACACGGGTGATTTTTGCTTTGTAGATGTTGGCTTTCTTCTGCTCTCTGGCTCCGGATTCGATATCCAGATCGAACAGGCGCTGCCCATCGACGAGTGCAACCCTCAGCTCTTCTTGCTGGGTTGCGTTGATCAACATTCTCTTCATAGAGTACCAAATTACTAATGGCTACCCTAAGCAGTGGCTGTTGACGAAAAGTCGTTCGTGACATTCGGTGAATCCAGTACATCCATCGGTTTGACGGGCAATCCATGGTGTTTCCGGAAGAGCCCGGCCTGCCACTTGACGTATTCGTGGTGGCTGGCAGTGCAACTGGTTTCCTTCAGCTTCTGTACAAACTCTTCGGTGCTACCCGACGGTACACAGGCCAGCGACCGCAGGAAAACGGCGTGGTCGGTGGTAACCAACTATCAGACTTACAGCCGGACTTGTTCAAGGGCAGGGCTGTAACGATATAGCAATCTGCACCCGTATATTGACCGGATGCATAGTGGGGAGATGCGTTGATCGGGCGCTTCTGGCTGGTTGTGGATACGTTTGCAGGTACCACTGAGCCTTTCACTAGCATATGACCCGTCCGCTGTTCTTCATCCCTGGTGTCGGGAGCGCAACCTCCGTTCTTGGGTAGCGCTGTTTATCTATCACGGCTGTGGCCGTGGTCTTTAATCATTCAGCAACCATGGCAGGGACTCATGCCCTACTGGAGGGATGCAACTGGTCCATCTGTCATGGTGTCTGCCTGAGCGGTTATTCCTGAAGTTACCTGACCCGGACTTGTTCATCGGGTAAACGTAACACCAGTTTATTTTTGGCCCGGTAAGCGGAATTTAAGTGATGCTATCCCATTCGGGTCATGCCCAGACTTGGTAAATCGAACTGCCTCTTCGGATAGTCACAAGGCAGTGCCGAAACTATATCAGTAATCTGTAAGTGCTTCAAATGACACAAAGCTGATAACATTACCTGAACAAAAATCGCAGTGATCCCTGCAAGTCTCTATATCCCAATCGGTCAGGATAGAGGTTTCAGGGTTGGAGCTTGGCTTAAACAGATGTGTGGTTAGACGATTGAAACAAGCGAGCAACGTTAATTTTATTACCATTGATGAAGATGCCGCAGGTCAGCGTGTTGATAATTTTCTGTTGAGGGTCCTTAAAGG